>JBKJPI010000683.1:0-12726 GCA_046595235.1 Burkholderiales bacterium
GCTTCGTACACGATTGATACTTTGGCGGAACTGCGCGCCGAGCAGCCGCAAACGCCACTGTGCCTGCTGCTGGGCCAAGATGCCTTGCTCCAACTGCCGCAGTGGCGCCGCTGGCAATCGCTGCCGGACCTCGCGCATCTGGTTTTCTTCAACCGTCCTGGACAGGTGCAGGAGCTGCCAGCGGAACTCAATGACCTGCTGCAAGGTCGCAAAGCTCGCACCGTGCAGCAACTGCATCAGCAATCGGCCGGATTGTGGTGGCGCTGCGAAATGCCGCCGATGGATATTTCCGCCACCCGCATCCGCGAGTTGCTGCGCCAGGGCCTGAGCGTTCAGGGCCTGATACCGAAAGCAGTGATCGAAGATTTCACCCCTAATGACCTGGAGGCATTTGCCCGCAATGAAGAAGAAACCCCCGTCAATTGTTGAGCTGGCGGTTGCCGCCATCGAGGACGTCAAAGGACTCGACATCAAAGTTCTGGACGTGCGCTCGCTGACCGCGATCACCGACCACATGGTGGTGTGCAGCGGCACCTCCAACCGCCACGTGCGATCCATCGCTGAAAACGTGGTCGCCAGAGCCAAGGAATTCGGCCACGTTCCGCGTGGCGTCCAAGGTCTCAGTAACAGCGAATGGGTGCTGGTGGACCTGGTGGACGTGGTGGTGCACGTGATGCAAGCCCAGGCGCGCCTGTTCTATCAACTGGAAAAATTATGGGATGTGCCGGCGCCTGAAACCGCGAAAAAGCCGGCGGTCAAAACCAAGCGCAAAGTAAAAACCAAAGGCAAAGCCAAAGCCAAAGCCAAAGGCAAAGCCAAAGGCAAAGCCAAGGACAAGCCCAAGGCCAAGCCGCGAGCTACGCCCGTGCCTCCACCCGAAGCGCCCGTAGCCGCTGCGCCCGAAAGCCAGGAGCTCCCGGCGGCAGTCCAGGAGGCATTGCTGCCGCCGTTCCATGCGGCGGTGAGCCGGATCGATGGGCCTGATGAAGAAAAGTCAGGTGCGGGCGCCGATGGGAAAGGTAAAGACACCTCCGCTGATCGAGCGCCCTCGGCTCAGCCGTTCTGGCGCAATCCGATTGTCTGGAGTGCGGTCATCCTTGCCGTCGCTTTAATCGCTTTCGCGCTCGTGGCCTACAGCAGGCGCACACGCCGCATCTTACGGTCTTAGCGTTCTCTTTCCGCACTTCAGGCGCCGGGCCGCCCCAAGCCTGGAGTGCTAACTGGCCCGTCCGGCCGAAAGCAGGTTTTTACTTTCGGACGTTTGCTTTACGCGAGCCAGCGGTGTGCTGCGTGATGGCGCTTTTCGAAGGCTTCGATTTCCGGCAGATGCTGAAGGACCATCGCGACTTCGTCGAGACCTTTCGATAAGCGTTCTTTGTATATCGCATCGATGTCGAAGCGGTGTGTTTTCCCCATCGTGTCGGTTACGGTCTGGCTTTCGAGGTCGATGGAAAGCTCTGCGCCGGGTCTCGCCTGCAACTGATCGCGCAGCGCCTTGCAGGTTTGCTGCGGCAAAGTAACCGGCAGCATCCCGTTCTGAACCTCGTTTGCGTAGTGAATGTCACCGAACGACGCCGCGATGACGGCGCGAAATCCGTAATCCATCAGCGCGTACACCGCGCCTTCGCGCGAAGAGCCGCAGCCGAAGTTGAGATCGGCTACGAGTATTCGCGCGTTGCGATACTGCGGCTGGTTGAGGATGAATTCCGGGCGCTCGCGTCCTTCGCCGTCGAACCGCATATCGTAGAAAAGCCATGGGTCGTAACCGGCCTCGGCCGAACGGAGCTTCCGCAGGAAGCGTGCGGGGATCAGCTTGTCGGTATCGAGGTTGGCGATGTCGAGCGGGGCCGCGACGGCGGTGAGTCTTGTAAACGGCGTCATGGCCGCAGCAGTGTGCGCACATCCGTGATACGCCCCGTTACCGCAGCAGCCGCGACCATCGCAGGGCTCATGAGATGCGTGCGTGCGCCTTTCCCCTGCCGGCCTTCGAAGTTGCGGTTCGACGTCGAAGCGCAGCGAATTCCCGCGGGCACCGTGTCGCCGTTCATCGCGGCGCAACTCGAGCAGCCGGAGTCGCGCCATTCGAAGCCGGCTTCGGTGAATATGCGGTCGAGTCCCTCTGCTTCTGCCTGGCGCTTCACCGGGGTCGACCCCGGGGAGATCCAGCCGGGCACGACAATCCGACGTCCACGCACGATTGCCGCGGCATCCCGGAGATCTTCGATGCGCCCGTTCGTACACGTGCCGATGAAGGCGCGGTCGATTGCGATGTCGGTGAGCGGCGTTCCCGGTGTGAGGCCCATGTAGCGCAGCGCTCCCGCTGCGTGAGCCTGCTTATCGGCACCCGGAAGAGTCGACGGCGTGGGCACGCATGCCGAAATGGGCAAAGCTTCCTCGGGTGTGGTGCCCCACGTCACCGTGGGCTCGAGCGCGGCTGCGTCCAGGCGTATTTCGGCATCGAATGACGCGCCATCGTCGCCTGGCAGCGTGCGCCACCACTCGAGGGCTCGATCCCAGTCGTCATGCTTCGGAGAGAATTCGCGTCCGGCGAGGAACTCGAATGTGGTGTCGTCGGGCGCGACCATGCCTGCCCGCGCACCGGCCTCGATCGACATGTTGCAGATCGTGAGGCGCCCGGCCATCGACATCGCGCGAATGGTCGAGCCGGCGTACTCGATCGTATGGCTGGTCGCGCCCGCTGTTCCGATCTTCGCGATGATCGCAAGGACCACATCTTTTGCGCTGACGCCCCGAGGCAGGACCCCGTCGATCACAACGCGCAACGTCTTCGGCTTTTTCTGCCACAGACACTGGGTCGCAAGGATCTGCTTCAGCTGCGAGGCGCCCACGCCGAATGCGAGCGCGCCAAGCGCGCCGTGTGTCGACGTATGAGAATCGCCGCAAGTCAAAGTAAGCCCGGGCTGTGTGAGCCCCAATTCGGGCCCGATCACGTGGATGATGCCCTGGCGCGGATCGTCGATTCCAAGGTGCAGGATGTCGTTCTCTCGCGTGTTGTGCTCGAGCAGATCGACCATGCCGCGCATTTCAGGGTCGGTAATGCTGGCGAGCCCGCGGCTGCGGCCTGTGGTCGGCAGGTAATGATCTGCGGTGGCGAACGTCTGTTTCGGCTTCCGAACCTTGCGGCCTTCACGCGCAAGCTGCGTAAATGCGTGAAACGAGCCGTCGTGGACGAAATTGCGGTCGATGTACAGGAGCGCCTCGCCTTCGCGCTCGCTGATCACGTGTTGATCCCAGATTTTTGCGAAGAGACTGCGCGGCGTCATCGACAAGTGGAGTGACTCCATGGAAAGGTGCAGCAGGACGCCTGATGCTACGCTCACGCGGCCCTAACGTGCCAATAGCCCTTGCCCGTTCATGATCTGGGCATGCAAGCTGCTGAGGCCGACGAGGCGTGGGTTCTGCTGACCGGCCGCCCGAAACGCCACCAGGGAAAAATACACATGACTCAAACCGGCATTTCCGCGACCGGCGGCACCGAGAGCGCTCTTAACGCGGTCCGCGGGATTCAAGGGTTCCGTCCGCTTCGCCTCCTCCTCGGCATTTCCGCGGCACTTTTCCTGCAAACGGCTACAGCCGCGCAAGACGGCCCGGGTATGGGCGCGCTTCAGCTGGCGTCTGAACCCGTAATGCGGGCGCTGGCACCCTCGCCTGGGACTGACGTCGACGCTGCGACCGGTCTTGCGCTGCCGATCGTCTTCGACCGAAGGTTGCTCCTCACGCAGAACGCGGCGGCGCCGGTACCCGCGCCGCCGCCCGCACCGGCCGCGGCAGCTGAGCTCGGACTCAAGAAATCGGGTCCGGTCTGGGGTGAAAACAAAAGCTACCTCATACCGGCCGCAGAGATCGTCGGTTTCGACGTGCTCCTCAATCTTTTCGACCGCAAGTTTTACGGATGCTGCGAGTTCCACAGCAACGTCCCTTCGATCAAGCGAAACCTTCGTCGGGGCTTTGGCCGTGACAACGACGAATTCACCGTCAATCAGCTCGGCCATCCTTATCAAGGCTCGATGTATCACGGCTTCGCGCGCGCCTCGGGCCTCAATTTCTGGGAAGGGTTCGCCTATGCCTTCGTTGGCAGCGCGGCGTGGGAGATCGCCGGCGAGACAACGCGCCCTTCATCGAACGATCAGGTCAACACGCCGGTTGGCGGCGCCTTCCTCGGCGAAGCGCTTTTCAGAATGTCGAACCTACTGCTCGAGCAGTGGCAGGGTCCGCGCTTCTGGCGCGAGCTCGGCGCGGCGGCGATTTCGCCGGCGGTGGGCTTCAACCGGCTCGCATTCGACAAACGCTTTGATGGGGTCTATCCCAGCAACAACGCGGAGTACTACAGCCGGATCGCGGTCGGCGTGAGCTCTGCGACGCAGAATCGCCCCGGAACCTCGGCTGAGGTCAAACGTAACGAAGGAATCGTGGATTTTGCGCTCGACTACGGGCTGCCCGGGAACCCGGGATACACCTATCGGCGACCGTTCGACTACTTCACGTTCCAGGCCTCGGCGTCGAGCGCCATCGGCTTCGAGAACGTGATGACCCGCGGCCTGCTGCTCGGGACAGACTACGAATGGGGCCCGAAGTATCGCGGCATCTGGGGTGTTTACGGCACTTATGATTATCTGGCACCGCAGATCTTTCGCATGGGAAGCTCAGGCGTGTCGCTGGGAACGACGGCCGAGTGGCAGTTTTCGAAGATGTTCACATTGCAGGGCACGCTTCTCGGCGGCGTCGGCTACACCACCGTCAGCACGATCAACGGCATCGCCAATGACCGGGACAACCGCTACGGCGTCGCGCCTCAGGCCACACTCGCTCTTCGGCTCATCATGGCGGATCGTGCATCGCTCGATCTCAGCGCGCGCGAGTTCTTCGTAAGCGATGTCGGCGGCGGCCGCGCCGGGCACGACAACATCGTGCGCGCGGATACGACGCTCACATGGCGCGTCACCGGCCCGCACGCCCTCGCACTGAAGTATCAGTTCTCCCAACGAGACGCGACCACCGCAGCCGGCGATCGAAGTCAGAACCGCGGCACTTTCGGCATCTTCTATACGCTGCTCGGACGCGATCGCTTCGCGAACGTGAATTGGAAGTAACGTCCGAAAGTAAAAATCTACTTTCGGCCGGAACGGCAAGTTAGCACCAAAGACTTCGGGCGGCCGGGCGCCTTTGGTGAAAGAAGAGCAAGACCTACGAAGAAACGGATGGGACGCAACCATTCGGTGTTTCGTGGCAGTTTCAAGCTGAATCGTCGGGCTTCGCCCGCGATTCAGTTCAAATTTGTAGTCCGGCGCAAAGTAGGGTTGCACTTTGCGGCGCGAATTGAAAAGTAGGGTTGCACTTTGCGACGAACTCACGATTTCGGAACTGCGCCGACCGCGATCAGGAATTCGCGCAGCTCGCCGCTTCGTTTCTGCATGTAGTCGGCGAACTCAGCACTGCCCATGTAGCGATCTTCATACATGTTGCGCGCCGCGAAGTCTTTCCAGGTCTGAGTTTGATGCAGCTTTCTCAGAGTCGCTTCCATCGCGGCGGCCGCTTCCTTCGGCACACCCGCCGGCATCGCGAAGCCGCGTCCCGTTCCGAGCACCCACGGATATCCGAGCTCGAGCAGCGTGGGCGCGTCGGGTAAGGCCGACAGCCGTTTCTCACCCGTGACCGCGAGCACGCGCAGCTTCTTCGCTTCCACGTGCCCGAGCATCTCGCTCAGGTTTTCCGCGGTGAAGTGCACGTGCCCACCCACGACCGAAACGACGGCATCGGCGCCGCTCTTGAACGCGACGAACTTGATTTTTGCGCCGGTCTCCTTCTCGATGAGGTAGAGGAAGTGGCGACTCACGCCGAGCGCCGTGGTCACGGCCATGGTCAGGCTGTTCGGTTCGCGCCTGGACACGTCCACGATCTCCTTCAAGCTCTTCCATTTCGAATCGGCGGCCACAGAAATCACCTGCGGATCCATGGCGAAGAACGAGAGCAGGGTGTAGTTTTCGAGTCCGAGGCCAAGCTCCGTTCTCGCGGCGGCGGCCAGGAGACTGCCGGTCGCGATGGTGAGCACGACGTGGGGATCGCCGCGTTTGCTCTTCATGTGGCTGAATGCGATATTGCCGCCGCCCCCAACCCGGTTGTTGACCAGCATCGGTTGCGTGATGAGCTTCTCGCGGTTAAGCATTTCCGTGATGGCGCGCGCGAAGACGTCAGTACCGCCGCCGGGCGAAGTATGGACGACGAACTCGATCGCTTTGGCTGGGTAGGGCTGCGCGGACACGGAACCCGCACTCGCAGCGAGCAGGGCCAGAGCTGACGTGCCGAGCGCAACGATGCGACAGGCGATGGCGAGACTCATAAGCCCTCCTCGTATGAAAGGATGATTGCCTGATGGACTCAGAACTATCAACGGCGGAAAGTAAAAACCTACTTTCCGCCGAACGGCAAGTGAGCACAAAGGCTTCGGGCGGCCGCGCGCCTTTGTGCGGAAAGGACAACGAAGAAACAGTGGTAGGCATACCGGCCGGTGTTTAGTGGCAGTTTCAAGCTCGAATCGGCTGGCTTTGCCAGCGATTCAGTTCAAATTAAATCCGGCGCAAAGTAGGTGTGCACTTTGCGCCGTGGTTTTCACAGGCTTGCGCGCTGGTCTTCCGGCACCCCGTAACGCTCTTCGAGCTCCTGGATCTCGGGCAGTCCGGCAATCTCCGTGAACTCCTTGAACGTGGTCACCTTGCCGCGCAGGTCCGCAATGCTGCCTTTGCGCTTGAGCTCGCGCAGCATGGCCTGCATTGCCGGGATCGCCGCGAGGATGATCCAGTTCGGGTAGATCGCGAGCTTGAAGCCGAGCCGGCCGAGCTCGTCTGCAGGCAGGTCCGGGGTCTTGCCGCTCGCCGCCATGTTGTAGAGCAGCGGCACGCCCTTGAAGCGCTCGACCACGCGTTCGACCTCTGCGCGACCGACCGGTGCTTCGATGAACAGCATGTCGGCCCCGGCTTCCCGATAGCGCTCGCCGCGCTCGAGCGCCGACTCCAGGCCTTCGACTGCAATTGCATCGCAGCGCGCGATAATCGTGAAATCCTTATCGTTGCGCGCATCGCACGCGGCCTTGATCTTCGCCACCATCTCCGCCGTCGGGATCACACGTTTTCCGGCGAGATGCCCGCACCGCTTCGGCCACGTCTGGTCTTCGATGTGGACGCCGGCGAC
This sequence comes from Burkholderiales bacterium, assembly GCA_046595235.1. Classification (GTDB taxonomy): domain Bacteria; phylum Pseudomonadota; class Gammaproteobacteria; order Burkholderiales; family SG8-41; genus JAQGMV01. The sequence continues at coordinate 7,207 of JBKJPI010000683.1, forward strand.
GCCGGCGCGTTCGTAATCGCGGATGGTGCGGCGCGTGTTGATCGGATTGCCGTATCCCGTATCGGCATCCGCGATCACGGGTAGTTGTGACGCATCGACGATCCGCGTGGCGTTGTCGACCATCTCGGTCGCCGTGAGAAGACCCACGTCGGGCACGCCGAGACGGGTGAGGCTCGTGCCAAAGCCTGTCATATAGACCGCGTCGAACCCTTCGAGGGCCACGAGGCGTGCGGCAAGCGCGTCGGCGACGCCGGGTGCTACAAGGCAGCCGGGCTTCGACATGAGGCTTCGGAAGCGTGAAGTGAGTTTTTCGGTCATGTTTCAGAATCCCTGGTTAGTGGAAGGAGCGTCCATCCGCCCGCGGCGAGCGGCGCGCAGCGCAGCGGCAAAGCATTACCGACTGGGGCGACGTTGTCGGCGATTGCTAGCGTGCGGCACAGGACGCGATACACGCCCGAGTGACCGACAATCAGCGGTGCCTCGCTATCGATTTGCGCGAATCCTGACAGGACCCGCTGCATGAACGCATCGGGCGTCTCTGCCCCCTCAGGCGTCGTCCCGGGCATGCGAGTGCTACGCGGTTGCCCTTCGAGGACACCCCAGTTGCGCTCGGCGATCTCCAGAATACTGGTGACGGCGAGCCCGAGCACCCGCGCGATCGGTATCGCCGTATCGCGGGCGCGTTGCAAGGGGCTCGTGTAAATCGCAGTGATCGGTTGCCCCGCGAGCGCAGCGGCCGCGTCGAGGGCCTGCTCGCGTCCTCGTGCAGTGAGCGGTGAATCGATCGACCCGGCGACGCGGTGCGCCGCGTTCATTTCCGTCTCGCCATGACGCACGAAATAGAACGGCTTCTGGAAAAGTGGAATCGATGCGTTCAAAGGGCAACCGGTCCGTTCAGAACGACACGCGCCGGCGAGAATGCGTCTTCCCATCCGGTCAGGTGGCGGGCATCCCCAAACGCCGGTAGCACTGCTCGTGCGCCGGTGTCGCGGACGAGGCGGATATTGTCGGCGAGCCGCGGATGCACCGGCCAGCGCAGGTAGCGCGCGCGCCTGCTTGCGGTGAGCTGCTCGGCCGGTGTGCCGGGCGGGACGTATCCCGTGAATACGATGTCGGGTCCTGCAGCCGCCCACGCGTCGATCAGCGCCGCGGCGTCGCCGCTCGTTCCGTCTGCCGCCGCCGCGAGCATGACGCCCTTCGCGCCTTCGATCGCGGGCGCATTCTCTGCAAGTGCCGCAAGGTCCGCCCGGACGTTCGCATGAACGCAGGCCGTGCTTTCGCCAGCGAGATCTACCGCCGCAGACCTGACGGCATCGTCGATATGCGCATAAACGCGGCGGCTTCGCAGGAGCTGAAGCGCGATCTCCGGGCCACGGCCGGCAGCGGGTACCGGCATCAGCACCGGCGCATCGTCGAATACGCGTTCGAACGCGCGCAGCGCTTCCGCGCGCAAGGTGTCGTAGACGCCGTACGATGCATCGAGAACCACCGTTGCAGCCGGCGGCGGCGGGTCATAGGCGTAAAGAAGCGAATCGACGCTGTAATCACCCATGTACAGAAGACCTCCGGCGATCTCGAGATGCAGCCAGACGCCGCCGGGTGCGTGTCCGTTGCGTCCCGTCGTGACGCGTATGCCGCAGACGTCGATGGTGCCGTGAAGCGGCAGCGTGGTGACGTCGCTACCTTGCGGCAGCAGGCGGCGAACGATGTCCGTGGCGTAGAGGCCGGGGTTGCCGATCTGCGGCAGGAGTTTCAGCCCGCCCGCGTGATCTCTGTGGCTGTGAGAAATGAGCAGCGCGTCGACGGTGCCGACGCTCGAGACGTCGGGCCACAGACCGGGCTGCGGCCCGTAACCGAGATCGAGGAGCAGGCGCGCACCGCCGGTTTCGACGAGGAAACACGCCGGACCTTTCGCGCCGCACCCCGAGATCGGGGTTACGCACGCGCTCATTCAGGTGTGGCGCCGGAGGCTTTCACGACTTTGGCCCATTTCGCGACTTCAGTCCCGAGGTAACTCCCGAAAGCCTCCGGCGTAGACGAGGTGGGCTCGAGGCCCTGGCCGCCGAACTGTTCTTTGACCCACGCTGAAGCGAGTGCCTCTCGCGTTTCGGCGTTCAGCCTGTCGACGATCGCCTTCGGCGTTTTGGCGGGCACCAGGAGTCCATACCACGTGCTGAATTCGTATCCCTTCACGCCGGCCTCGTCCATTGTCGGCACCTCGGGATAGAACGAGGAGCGCTGCGCGGTGGTCACCGCCAGCGGCCGCACCCTGCCCGCCTTCAGCTGCGGCAGCGCCGACGCCATGGTCGAAATGATGACGTGCACGCGTCCGCCAACCAGATCGGTGAGCGCCGGACCCAGGCCTTTGTAAGGGACGTGAACCATGTCGGTCTTCGTCATCAGCTTCAGCATCTCGGTCGAAAGGTGCGACGCCGTACCGATGCCGCCCGATCCATAGTTCACCTGCCCCGGCTTTGCGCGTGCAAGCTCCAGGAGATCGCGCATCGACTTCGCCGCGACGCCCGGATGCACCACGACAATGTTCGGCTGGCGCCCGATCAGCGATACCGGCGCCAGATCCTTCAGCGTGTCGTAGGGGAGCTTTTTAAAGAGAGTGTGGTTGACCGCGAGGCTGATGTTATTCACGAGCATGGTGTAACCGTCCGGCGGCGCCTTGGCCGTGATGTCGGTTCCGATCGTTCCGCCGGCGCCGCCGCGATTGTCGATCACCACCTGCTGACGAAGGCCTTCGCCGAGCTTCACTGCGACGATGCGCCCGACAATGTCGTTGCCGCCGCCAGGCGGGAAAGGCACGATGAAGCGGATGGGGCGGGCGGGGTAAGTTTCCGCTGCGGCGGCAGAGGCAGACGTAAAGACTGCGCAGACCAATGCACCTGCCAGAGCAACTCCATGTGCCGCACGCGCGGCCGATCGCTTCCCCTCACCCCGACCCTCTCCCCGAGCACGGAGAGAGGGGGTGTTCGCTTCCTTCCGCCCTTCCGCTGACGCCGGGACGAGACGCGCAGTAAATCGCGCTTGTTTCCCTCTCCATGAGCTCAGGGAGAGGGTTAGTGGGGTTAGGGTGAGGGTTGGGCCCGTGTTCATCGTTTTTAGTCGAACTTGAGGTTCGACTTCCGCGCGACGTCGCGCCACTTGTCGAGCTCGTCACGGATCATCCGCCGGAATTCTTCCGGAGAGCTTGCGCCCGGCTCGGTGCCGAGCGCACGCAGTCTCTCCACGACGTCGGGCGTGGCCATGACTTTGCGCACGGCATCGTTGAGCCGCTTGAGGACGGTGGCGGGCATGCCTGACGGCGCAGCGACTCCGATGTAAGTCGACGCTTCGTAGCCTTTGAGGCCCGACTCGTCGAGCGTCGGAATGTTGGGCAGTGCAGGCGAGCGGCGTATGCCAGTCACTGCGAGGAGCTTCAGACGACCATCCCGGATGTGGCCGATCGAGGATGTCAGCTGGTCGACCATCGTTTCCACCTGGCCGCCGAGGAGCTCGGTCAGCGCGGGGCCGCTTCCCTTGTAGGGTACGTGCAGCGGACGCGTGCCGGTCATCGAGGCGAAAAGCTCGACCGCGAAGTGATTGGTCGTGCCCGCGCCGGCCGAGGCCATGGTGACCTTCCCGGGGTTGGCCTTGAGGCGCGTGATGAGGTCCTGGACAGACGAGATCGACGACTTCTGACTGGCGAGGAACACGAGCGGTACCACGTGAACCGCCGAGACCGGCGCGAAATCTTTCAGCGAGTCGTATTGAATGTCTTTGAACACGATAACGTTGATAGACAGCGGGCCGCTCGATCCCATGAGGAGGGTGTAGCCATCGGGCACCGCGCGTGCGACGAGGTTCGCGCCCAGGTTGCCGCCCGCGCCGGGCCGGTTGTCTACCACCACCGTGGTGCCGAGCGCCTCCCCCATTCCCGGGCCTATCGTGCGGGCGGTGATGTCGACGTTTCCGCCCGGCGCGTAAGGCACGATGAGCCGAATCGGTCGCGTGGGGAATTGTCCCGAGCCTTGTCGAGTTGGCGCTTGCGCAGCGGCTGCGATCGTAACGAAGAGCAGAGAAAGTGCGGTGAGATGCCGGACACGGATCATTGATGCTCCCTCTAAAAGCTAGGCGTGTGTCACAGGCTCCTGACCGCGGCTTCCGCCTGAGCCTGCAAAGACTCGCTGGCGCGTGAGCCCGCACGCGATGCTGCTTTGATTTCATAGTCGACGTGAGCGAGCGACTCGGTGCGCCAGAGCTCTTTCAGAAGTGCGCGCGCAGCCGCGTCTCCAATGACCGGTTCGGCGAGCTCGAGGAACTTGTCGTTCAACTCCGCATCGGTGAGCGGCATCTCCGGGTCGCCTTTACGCGTCGGCTGGAAGTGCGAGAGGGTGCGCCCGTCGTTCGTCTCGATATCAACCTGCGCCGCGCGCTGCGTTGGATAGCCTTTCGAAAGCTCAGGATCGGCAACGACTTCGATCTTCTTCATGAGAGCGCGCACATCGGGGTCGTTGAGACGCTCAGGCAGGAACGCATTCAGCCTCACGCTGCCATGCACGATTGCGTGTGCGACCGTGTACTGAATGCTGAACTTGGCCTGGTATTCACCTTCGGGCGTTGCATTGTCGATGATGTCGAGGCCGGCCTTGTAAGACGCAAGCCGTATTTTCCTGATATCAGTGTGGGTGAGACTGTGCTTTGCTTTCAATGCGAGGACGGCGTCGATCGACGGAAAGGTGTGACCGCAGCAGCCGTGATTTTTGAATGTCACGTGAACGATGTGGTAATCGGTGCCCAGTCCTTTCGTGGCCTTGGTCCAGTCCGGATTAACACTCATTGCCGCGCCGAAGCCCGATTCGCCTTCGAGAATGTCGAGCGCGCCGGTTACGCCCTTGGACGCGGCAAGCGCCGCCAATGCGCCCGCATCGGCTGCGTGGCCGCCATGCAGCGGCTTACTCATCGCCTGCGAAAGAAACGCCTGCTTGAGTCCTGCCGCAAACGTGCCGACCGTCGCTACCGCGTGCATGAACTGTGTCTTGTTGCAGCCGAGGATCGTTGCAACGGCCGCGGCCGCGCCATAGCAGCCGACCGTGCCGGTGGTGTGCCAGAAGCGATAGTGCGACGGCATGACGGCTTCGCCGATGCGCGTCGACACTTCGTAGCCGACGATGACTCCGCGAAGGAACTGCTCGCCGGTGGCGCCGACGGATTGCGCTGCAGCCAGCGCTGCGGAAATGACAGGGCTGCCAGGGTGATAGCCGGCGTCGCGGTAAATGTCATCGAACTCGACCGAATGCGAAGCGGCACCGTTGATGAGCGCCGCCGCGCGAAGCGTGGCTTTACGTCCGGTCGCCAAACGCGATTTGCCGCGATCGAGGTCTTCGGCGAGTGCCAGCTCGAGCAGCACGGCGGGTGCGACCTGGCTCCCCGGGAGCAGCGCTGCATACCAGTCGATGACTGCGCGCTTCGCATGATGGATCACCTCGTCTGAAAGCTTCGACGTCTGTTCTTTTATTGCGTAATCGGCAA
>JBKJPI010000575.1:0-7591 GCA_046595235.1 Burkholderiales bacterium
GGTGCCTCGCTAATTGCATAGAAGACGACGATTGCCGCAGAATCGTGCGGCTGCGCAGGGGTCGCTATCCGCGCAAGCTTGTGAACTTGCGTTAATCAACTGACTGTCGCGGCGATGTCCGCGGACGGCAACGATGCGGGCCTCGCAAAATCCGCACGCGATAACGGAGATTCTCCCGGTGGCAAAGAACGGCTATAAGATTTTTGACTCCGACACCCACGTTGGACCGTACATGGAAGTGCTGGACAGGTATCTCACCGAGGCCGACAAGGCGCGGCTTGCCGGCTGGGAGCAGCACAAGACGCTCAACAAACGCGGACAGCTGACCTACACGAAAGGGCAGCGCGTATATCGGCGTCGGCTGGGAGATGCGAAAGCCGATCAGGCACCGGCGGGTTACATGGCCGGCTTCACCGGCGTCAAGCGCGAGCGCGAGCCTTCGCCGCATGTGGACGCCGATCCCGCAGAGCGCATCAAGGACATGGATTACGAAGGTGTGGACGTAAACCTCACGCTGCCATCGGGCTGGTTCGGGACGTGGACGGCCGGTGACGATATCGAGCTCGAAGCGGGTATGTATCGCGTGTATCACCGCTGGATGCAGGACTACTGCAGTGACTACCCGTCGCGTCTTGGTGGGCTGATCCTCGCCAGCGCGAGGGATGTGCAGGGCAGCGTGAAAGAGATCCAGCGCTGGGGCAAGTCGCGCTGGGCCTGGGGCGTGATGGCGTATGCACCGTACGGAATGCCGCTCGACCATCCCGACCTCGAGCCGATCTGGGCCGAAGCCGCCGAGCACGATCTGTGCGTCGTGCTGCACACCTTCACCGTGATGCCGCCGTATGCACCGGGCGGACTCGACACGTGGGATAACCTCTTCATCCAGCGTTCGGCTGCGCATCCCTGGTGCGGAATGCGCAATATGGCGGCGCTCATCGGCAGCGGTGTCATGGATCGCTACCCGAAGCTTCGCATCGGCACGCTCGAAGCCGGCCACGGCTGGCTGCCGTTCTGGATGATGCGCCTCGACGAGCACGCGGAGACGATCAGGTCTGCGCTTCCTGCACTCAGGATGAAGCCGAGCGAGTATGTGATGAGCGGTCGCTACTTCCAGAGCATCGAAGTGCCCGAAGGCGGGGGCATGACCAACGCGGTCGCAGATCTCGTCGGCGATGATGTCCTCATGTATGCCTCCGATTACCCGCATGGTGAAAGTCACTTTCCCGAAACCGTGAAGCTCGCGCTCGCGTGGGACATGTCCGACGAGCGACGTCGCAAGCTCATGTGGGACAACGCGGTGCGCCTGTACGCGCGCGCGGACCTCTGAAAACCGGGGTCAAATCCGGATTATGGCAATCGCACTGAGAGCAGCGTTTGCAGCAGGCGCAGTTGCGTCTGCTTTGTCTCATCCGGCGTCAGCGCAGTCGGTCGCCGACTACCCCGCCAAACCCGTTCGCGTCATCGTGGGTCAGGCGCCAGGCGGCGGCAACGACATCCAGACGCGCCTCTTCGCGCAGAAGCTGAGCGAAGGTCTCGCCCGCGCGTTCGTGGTGGAGAATCGAACGGGCGCAGGAAGCGTGGTCTCCTTCCGAACCGTGGCGAGTGCGCCCGCCGACGGCTACACGCTGCTCGCAGCTTCGGGTGGCTTCACCATCGCGCCCTCAGTCCATTCGAACCTCGGCTACGATCCGGTCAAGGACCTCGCGCCGATCTCGCTCGTCGTGCAGGCGCCATTTCTCCTGATGGTGCACCCTTCGCTGCCTGTTAATAGCGTAAAAGAGCTCGTCGCTCTCGCAAAGGCGCGTCCGGGAACCCTCACTCATGCCTCGGCCGGTCAGGGCTCGTCCACGCATCTCGCGTTCGCGCTGTTCGCCACACTCGCGCGCATCGATGTCATTCACATCCCGTACAAGGGAACCGGTCCCGCGCTCATCGATGTCATGTCGGGCCAGGTTCACATGCTCATGGGCAACGTGCTGTCGAGCCTGCAGTACTCGAAGTCCGGCAAGCTCCGTTCGCTTGCGGTGACCACGGGTAAGCGCTCGCCTGCGGTGCCCGAGCTCCCCACCCTCGCAGAAGCCGGGGTGCCCGGCTACGAATCGAGCACCTGGCACGCCTGGTTCGCGCCCGCGGGCACACCAGCGCCGATCATCGAGAAGCTCAACTTCGAGCTCGCCCGGGCCGCGAAGTCGCCCGACGTGATATCGCGGCTGGCCCCCGACGGTGCCCAACCCATCGGCAGCTCGCCGGAGCAGTTGCGCCAGTTCATCGTCAGCGACATCGCACGCTGGCGCAGAGTAGTGAAAGAGGCCGGCATCAAGCTCGAATAAAACTTTCGCGGGCATCAAGGTGCTCGACCTCACTCGCGCGATCGCGGTCAATGAAGAGCATCAGTATCAGGGAATTCGCGAGCCGGAATACCCGGCCGCGAAAGCGCGTTACCCTAGAGCCACCCTCAACCACAATATAAAAGGACTTATATGTCGCTATCAAAGCGTCTTGTCATCGCCGCATCGATCGCAGCAGTACTCGCTGTCCCCGCCGCGGTACTCGCCGGTGAAGCACCCGCGAAAAAAGCCGGCAGCGTTCTCGCCAATCCCGCCGGCATGACGCTCTATATCTTTGACAAAGACCAGGCGAACTTCGGTAAAAGCGTCTGCAATGGCGGATGTGCCGCGAGCTGGCCGCCTTTCATCGCGCCTGCCGACGCAAAGGCGAGCGGCGATTACACCATCGTCACGCGCGACGATGGCGCGAAGCAGTGGGCCTACAAAGGCCGCCCGCTCTACCTCTGGATCAACGACAAAAAGGCCGGCGACACCACCGGCGACAATGTCGGCAACGTGTGGCACGTCGTTAAAGACTGAGGGAAGTCGCGTGACCCCACCCCGTCGTCTTCTCGATACAAGATGAGGCGGGGGTGGTTTTCCGCTGGCGGCTTCGGCTAAAGGATAGGCACATGAAAGTTTGCATTGTCCTCGCGCTTGCGACGCTCATCCCCGCAGCGGCGTTCGCGCAAAACTATCCGGCGCGTCCCCTGCGGATGATCGTGCCCTTTCCCGCAGGGGGTGGCTCGGATGCAGTAGGCCGCATCATCGGTCAAAAGCTTACCGAGCGCTTCGGCCAGCAGGTTGTGGTCGACAATCGGGCGGGCGCGGGCGGGTCGGTCGGCACCGAAGCGGCCGTGCGAGCAACGCCGGACGGTTACAACATGGTGCTCGCATCCACTTCCGAAATCGCAATCAACCCGGCGCTCTACAAGCTGAGTTACGACACGCTGAAAGACCTGACGGCGGTTGTGATGGTGGCTTCGGCGGCGATGGTCGTGGTGGTTCCACCGTCAGCGGGGCTCGACAGCGTGAAAGACCTCATTGCGATGGCGAAAGCCAAGCCTGGGGCCATAAACGTAGCGTCCGCAGGCAGCGGCACCATCACTCATCTATCCGGCGAGTTGTTTCGATCGCTCGCCGGTCTCAACTGGACGCACGTGCCTTATAAAGGCGCACCGCCTGCGCTGACTGATCTTGCAGGCGGGCGCGTACAGGTGATGTTCTCGTCGCTGCCGGCTGCGATGCCGCTGATCAAATCGGGCCGCGTGAAAGCGATCGCAGTCTCCACAAGTAATCGCCAGGCTTCGCTGCCCGACGTCCCGACGGTAATCGAAAGCGGTGTGGCCGCTTACGAGGTCGTTTACTGGTACGGGGTTTTCGTACCTGCGGCGACGCCCAAAGCGATCGTGATGCGTCTCGCCGGTGAGATCGAGCAGTCGCTCAGGCTGAAAGACGTAATCCTGAATCTCGCCAATCAGGGGGCCCTTCCGGGCACTTCGACACAGGTGCAGTTCGCGCAATTCGTTCAGGCGGAGCATGCGAGATGGACGAAGATCGTTAAATCGTCCGGTGCTAAGTCGGATTAACCACAGGGAGGAACCGTTATGCCCGCCACATCCAACGTCGCCGCCGACCGCTTCGGCAATCCCTTCGACCCGATCGCCGGTTACGCGCGCGGCACCATCCTCAAAGGCACCGAGGAGGAAGTGCAGCGTATGCTGCGCGCGCGGCACATGGTGGGCAATCGCGTGCGGACCCAAGGTGTGGAAAGCATCTACGACCTTTCGGGCATGAACCGCGGCGCCGGTCTTACCGAAGATGAAGTTCCGCATCTCACCAGTCACGTGCCTTTCTTCGAGCGCTTCGAAGGCAAGACCGAGCCGCTTGCGCTGAAGCACATGGGCGCGGACGCGACACAGCATAAAGCGCTGATCGTGAATCGCGTGTCGGCAGCGAACTTCATCGCGCTCACGACGATACTTAAAGCCGGGGACAAAGTGTTCGCGCTCGCGCCCGCCGGCGGATCGTCACATCCATCGACCGTGCGCCCGATTGCGATGGCGGGCGCCGAATTCCAGCAATTCCATTCGATCGACGCGCTCGAAAAAGCGTGGGAGACGCAGGGGCCGCCGCGGCTCCTGCTGATCACACCGATCAGCGCATCGAAACGGCACACCGACCTCGCGGATGTGCAGCGTGCGCTCGCGCTGCCGCGTGCAGCTCACACGCTCGCCTACATGGACGATGCGCACATGGCCTCGCGCGTGGGCTTCTTTCGTGAGCCGCGCACGTTCGAGGTGGGTGATGTCGATCTCGCGGTGTGTTCCGCCGACAAGCATGTGGCGGGTCCGCGCGCCGGCGTGTTCGTCGGGCGGCCTGATCTGGTGGAGGAGATCGGCGCGCGCATTTACGAGCTTGGGCTCGAGGCGCAGGCAGGGCAGTATGCAGGCGTCGCGAACGCGCTGCGCAATTTCGATCCGGAAGTGATACGCAAGGCGGGTGAGCTCGCAAAGCAGCTGCTCGAAGTGATGCAGGGCCAATACGGCGCCCGCGCTTATCAGGGCGGACCGGGCGTCTCGATTTCCGGTGATGACGTTCTCACCATCGCAGCGGAACAGGCGGGTGTTAAGGAAAAGCCGAAGCTCGTCGCGATTGAAGCCGCCGGCCTCGTCGCAATGGAAATGCTCGGGCAGGACGGCATCCTCACGATCGGCGCCGTATCCATGCCGGGAAGCGCGCCCGTCGTGCGCCTCATGATGTATCCCGACGGGCACAAGCTCGGCGTCGAGCGTATCGCCGCGTCGGTCGAAAATGCGATCTCGAAGCTTGCGGAGGTGGTGAACGACGTCGGTGCCGCGCGCGAGAAACTGCTGGGATAAGCATCTTAAAGCGCTCGGGCCAGGTGATCGGGGTGAGGGTGCGAGGATTTCTGCGGTGTGCGTGCGTCTGTCTCACTCTTGCGGGTATCGACGCGCATGCGGCGGAACCGCCGAAGACGTCCTTCCAGCGCCCGCTTCGAATCCTCGTGCCATTCGCACCCGGGGGCGGGCAGGACATCATGGCCAGGCTGTTGGCATCGAGATTGACGGAGCTCGTCGGGCAGCAGGCAATCGTCGATAACCGCCCGGGCGGCGCGGGGATCATCGCAGCGGAGGCGCTGCTGAAGGCGGCTGCGGATGGGCACACGATCTATCTCGCCAGCACGAGCTTCGTGGTGACGCCGAGCCTGCGCAAAGTGATGCCCTTCGATACGCTCAAAGACTTTGCGCCAGTCACACGGGTGTCGAGCGCCCCGGGCACCCTCGTCGTGCATGCGTCGCTCCCGGTGCGTTCGGTGCGGGACCTTGTCCGGCTAGCGAAGAGCAACCCCGGCCAGATTACATTCGGCTCGGCCGGCGTCGCGTCGAATTCACACCTTTCCGGTGAGCTTTTCAAAGTGCTCGCCGGCGTTGACATGGTCCACGTGCCCTACAAAGGCAGTGCGCTGGCGAGTGCTGCGCTCGTGAGCGGCGAGATCGTGATCGGTTTTTCTAACGCCGCGGCGACAATGCCGCATGTCAGGGCAGGCCGCCTGAAAATTCTCGGAGTAACCACACCGCAGCGCTCCCCCTTCATGCCCGATGTCCCGACCATCGCCGAAGCGGGCGTGACTGGATTCGAGAACACGATATGGAGCGGCGTGGTGGTGAGCGCCGCGACGCCGAAGCCGATGGTTGCTGCGCTTTACGACGCGATCGCCCGCACGCTGCAGGCAGCGGACTTCAAAGAGCGCCTCGCACAAGAGAGCGCCGTGCCGTTCGCAGGTGACACGCCCGCCGAGTACGGCGCCTTTCTAAAGGCGGAGATCGAGAAGTGGCACAAGGTCGTGCGGCAGGCCGGCATCAAAACCGAATGACGGCGATCCGAAAGCAGGATGTCATCAACGACCGCGCAACTGTATTTCCATCCGCCAAACTAACTGGACCCAAATGAACCTTGCGCTCAACGGCCGCAAAGCTCTCATCTCCGGCGCCAACCGCGGCATCGGCCGCCAGATCGCACTCGCCTACGCTGCCGAAGGTATCGATCTGGCCTTGCTCGGCCGCAATAAGGACGCGTGTACTGCGCTCGCTCAGGAGATTTCGAGCGCGCATCCGCACATCAAGTCCATTGCCGTGCATGTCGATCTCGAAGAGCCGCAGACGATCAAGCCTGCGGTGGAAGAATGTGTGCGCGCGCTCGGCGGCCTCGACATCGTCGTCAACTGTGCAGGCGGCGCTTATCGCGGCAAGCTCGAGGAAATTCCGGAAGAGGCGTGGGAGCGCTATTTCAAGGTGAAACCGCTCGGCCTTATCCGCATGACGCGAGAGGCCTTGCCTTACCTCAAGCAGTCGAAACAAGCGCGCGTCATCAACATTTCAGGCACGCGCGGACGCGAGCCCGGGCCGCAGTCGATGATGGCGGGCCCGATCAACTTCGGCACGCTCAGCGTCACCAAAGCGCTCGCGAACGAGCTCGGGCCCTTCGGTATCACGGTCAATGCGATCGCGCCGGGCTCGACCCGCACCCGTCGGTGGGACGAGCTGGTCATGCTCACAGCGCGCGATCATAAGCTCTCTGAAAAAGACGCCGAAGCGCGTCTGCTCGAGGAAGTCCCACTCGGTATCGTGATCGAGCCCGAAGATATTTCAGACCTTGCGGTTTTTCTTGCGTCCGCCCGCGCCCGGGCGATCAGCGGCACCGCCATCAACGTGGACGGTGGGCGGACGCGGAGCATTTAGCGGCGGCGATCCCGCGGGAGATCCGTGAGCGCCAGGACCTCCAGAATCCGTGGATATTGCAGGCACAGCAACTGCAAAGGATCTCGCTTTTCCCAGGAGGTTTTATGCAAGGCTCGAAGACGACCGCACGCGATTTCGGAAACCTGAAGGCGATGATCGAGGACATCAAGATCGGCATGCTCACCACTGTCGACGATGATGGCACCCTGCGCAGCCGTCCGCTGCAGACTGTCGGCGTTGACGATGACGGCACGCTGTGGTTCTTCACCTCAGCGAGCTCGCCCAAGGTGGCTGAAGCGAAAGCCGAAGGCGGCCGCGTCAACGTGAGCTACGGTAATCCCGGTAAGTATGACTTCGTTTCAGTGTCGGGAACCGCCACGCTGTCACGCGATCGCGCGAAAATGAAAGAGATGTGGACCAAGTGGGTCGAAGTGTTCTTCCCGAAGGGCATCGACGATCCCGACCTCGCCTTGCTGCGCGTGCAGGTCGAGAAAGCCGAAT
>JBKJPI010000614.1:0-2883 GCA_046595235.1 Burkholderiales bacterium
AGCCGCCAATACGCTGGCTGGCTGAGCACGGTTGAGGTGCTCGGCTCCGCGATCGGCGCCCAGGTCCAGTCACGTGAACAGCCCCTAGGCGGGATTAGGGCTGAGCTGAAAGGGAAGAACCGAGATGTAATCTCGATCTTTATCGGCACCACGTCCGACGATCATGTCACGCATGTCATCCACGCGCCGTCCCATGTGCGCCTTAAAGAGGCGGCAAAAGGGGCGCACGAAGCGCTGCAGATCGAGTCGTCGGCCATGGCCTGGAGAAGGACGGCCGGATTTTTTGCTGCGATCACTGCGCCGAAAAGGCGGGCGTGACCGGACTGCGAGACCGCGCGTGAGCAGCGCTCTTCACCGACCACTCACCTGAAGCAAGGAGACTCGAATGCAGAAATTCAAGGATGTAATGAGCCGGAACGTGAAGGTCATCAGTCCCGACGCGACGATCCGGGAAGCACCGGAGACGTATCCCACCGGAATGTGAGTCACTTGGCTCCATTCAACCTACAGGAGAATCGCCATGGCAATCGCGAAAATCATCGAGATTACGGCTGAATCGCAGAAGAGCTTTGAGGACGCCATTCAACAAGGCATTGCGGGGGCCGCCGAGACCCTGCATAACATCCGCTCGGCGTGGGTGAAGGGGCAGCAGGTCGTCGTGCGGGACAACAAGATCGAATCCTATCGCGTCGATCTCAAGATCACGTTCGTGGTGGAAGCATCTGCTCCGTAGGTGATCGCAAAAGCTGACGGCTGCACCCTGCTTTCACCGGTGCAGCCGCGAGCCTGCAGTTCGTGAACTACGTTATTTCTTGTGAGCCCGTTCTGCTGGACTTGCTCGCGAAACTGATGGCCAGGGGGCAAAGCCACCCCTGTAAAACGGCATGCGTCTTGCGTGGGGCGTCAATTAACCCGGCGCAGACGGATTTTTCTCGTCAATGCCCCGACACTCGCAGGCATTTCATGAGTCGGGCAAACATAGAACTCTTTGGAGGTACCGATGATCCTCAAGCCACTTGCAATCAGCATCACCGCAGCGCTCGTTTTCGCCGGTTTCGGCTGCAAACAGGAACAGCCCAAAGCGCCACCCGCGCCGCCCATGCCAACGACCTCTGCGCCATCCACCCCGCCGCCACCGACGACAAGCGCTCCTGCACCGACACCGGGTACGACAGGCCAAAGCATCGGCAGCAAAATCGGCGAGAACGTCGATGACGCTGCCCTCACAGCCAAAGTCAAGGCCGCGCTGTTGCGGGCGCCGGATGTCAAAGGCACCGATGTCAACGTCGAGACCGAAAAAGGGGTGGTGCAGTTGAGCGGTTTTGTACGCACCAATGCGGAAATCGATCGAGCGGTGGAAATCGCCAAACGGGTTGAAGGGGTGAAGGACGTGCAGAACAAGTTGAGCGTGAAGCCCAGCTAGCCACGTCCTGTCGAGGTCGACAAGGGAGTTCGATCTTGAGCGAGCGCGGTCCGCGGCTCGCGCCTGCTCAAGCACGAGTCCGGCGCGCAACGCAGAGCACGAGCGCTCGAGACAGACACAGCGGGGGCGACGCCTTATTCAGCAGCGCCCGGTTTGCGACTTGCTGCTGCGACGTCCTAAGAGCGCTCCGCCGATCACGCCGATCACGGCTGCAATGCCTGCGACATAGGCGATCGCCTTGAAAGGCGAGCGTTTGATGTAGGTTTCGGCGCCCTGCACTGTTCGGTCGGATTTCTCTTGCGCCACTGCATACGCAGACGACAGGGACGCGGCGAGCGGAGCGATCACCCGCTTTAACACAGTCTGGGGAGCGCTGGTCGTATTCTGCTCAGGAGAGCGCGCTTCAGCCGCTTGGCTTTCGGTGGTTTCGATCGACATTTGCTACTCCTTTTACGCGGGATAGAGGTGAAACGTGAGAGACAGAATTTCCGAAGACGGCGCTATTCTTCTTCACTCTTGAGGATCAGGTCGCGGTTCCTGCAGGTCCACGCGGGCCTTCGCCGGGTGGGGCGTCAATCAACTGCGGTGTCCTGCGCGGATCGAAATCGACCCACGAGCCTGCAAGGCCCTCACCTGTCGCACACGCCAAATCGAGCGCGCCGTGGTCGCGCAGAACCTGCAGCGCCGTATCCTGCGTTCCGCTTCGGTCTACGCAGACGCTGACCATGACGCCGGACGCGCGCTCGACAGGTTCCTTGCGGCTGGCTTGTTGCGCATCTCCCGAGTGGGCGCCGACCAATCCGCCCGCAAGCGGTCCCACATACGCGCCGACCCCCGCACCGGCGATTGCTCCAGCGGCGGTAGATGCGGGACCGACAGCAGCGCCCGCGGCCGTGCCGAGCGCAAGTCCCGCTACGCCGCCGATGGCCCCGCCGGCAGTGGCGGTTTTGCCCGATGCCTTCGTGCCCTCGTCGTGATGGGCGTCGCCCCCGATGGGATAAGTCGCGTGCTGCCCGGCCGGATAAAAGGAACCATACTCGCCGCTCTGGAATCCCGCGCCCGCGAGCGCTTGCAGAGCGCGGTCGGCATCAGCTTGCGTTTCGACGCGGCCTACGATGATCGTGGACATGACTTAGCTGCTACTCGCGCCGGCGGACGCGCAGGTCATTGCGAACCCCTGTACGCCCTCGACATTGCGTGCCGCGGCCACTGCGCGCTGGATCATATCCGCTCCGGCCTCGGCGCACATGCCGCCGTCGCAACCAGGCTTATCGCCACGATCATCCACAGCAGGCACTTGTTGAGATTTCTTCGAGACAGGCCGCTGCCAGTACATGTGCTCGCGCCGGCGCTGGCAGTCGATGCAATGCGTGGCGATCGGCTGCGCCTTCAGTCGCTCGTAGCCGATCTCTGCGCCGCATTCTTCGCACGTGCTGTAAGTCCCATCGTCGATGCGCGAC
>JBKJPI010000034.1:0-4477 GCA_046595235.1 Burkholderiales bacterium
GAAATCACGTCGTGAATAACCGCCGCTATATGTACCAGACGCAGTGCGCGGACTGGATGGCGGAGCAGCTGCAACTTCCGAAAAATTAGTGGAGGGGCTTTTGAATCGCTTACTGAAACTCGCGCTCGTCGCACTGCCGGTGGCAGCGGGCTCCGCGCACGCGGCGGATGCCGAGAGATATCCCACGCGACCGGTGCGCGTGATCACGGGCTCGGTCGGCAGCACGACCGACCAGATCGCGCGCTTTACCGCGCAGAAGCTTACGGAGCGCCTCGGACAGCAATTCATTGTGGACAATCGGGCGGGCGCAGGTGGAACGATAGGCACGGACATCGCCGCCAAATCGGTGCCCGACGGTTACACCTTGACGATTGCGCACGCCGGTACCCACGTCTCAGCCGTGTCTCTTTTCAAGAACCTTCCCTACGACCCTATCAGAGACTTCGCGCCCATATCGCTGCTCATGAAAGGCGTAACGGTTCTCGTGGCGCACCCGAGCACGCCCGCGAACAACGTGAAGGAGCTGATCGCGCTCGGTAAAGCGAAAGGCGGTGACGCCGTGAGCTGGGGCTCAGCCGGCGCGGGGACGATCAGCCATCTGACCGGGGAGCTCTTCAACCAGGTAACGGGCATCAAGTTCCTGCACGTGCCGTATAAAGGCGCCGGTCCCGCGCTCACCGGTTTGCTCAGCGGTGAGACCCAGTTCGCTTTCCTGTCGCCGGTGACCGCACACGTGCAGTTGCAGGCGCGCAAAGTGAAGGCGTTTGCGGTCTCGAGCCTCACGCGATTTCCGGGAACGCCTGACATCCCGAGTGCCGCGGAAGCGGGCGTTCCCGGTATGGAAGCGCTGTTCTGGGTTGGCATCGCAGCGCCCGCGAAGACGCCGCAACCGGTGATCACGCGGCTCAATCGCGAGATCAACGACAGCTTCAATCGTCCGGATACCAGAGAGACGCTGCTCAAGCTGGGGGCAATCGCTTCACCGAGCTCTCCCGCAGAGATGCTCGCGTTCATCAAGGCCGAGCTCGTGAAATGGACGCCCATCATCAAGGGTGCCGGGATCACCGCACAATGAGCAAAGACGCCAGCGTCGAAGCTGCGATCTCCCATTGGGCGCCGCGCTTCGTCATCAACGGTGTGCCGCTGACTGACTTTCAGGAAGTCACTGCGGGTATCGAGCGGTGGGAAGACTGGTGCAGCGCATGGAGCGCGCGCGCCGCCATTCACGAGGCGCTTGGTAACAAGACCTTCGCAGAAGGGCACAAGCTTTCGGCGGCCGAGCACTGGACGCGGGCCGCGGTGTGCTATCACTTCGGCAAGTTTCTTTTCGTGAACGACACGGCGCAGATGAAACGCGCGAACGTGAAAGCGGTGGAGTGCCGCTCGAAGGCACTGCCGCATCTGCGCCCGCCCGGCGAGCGTGTCGAGATTCCATACGAAGGCACGGTCCTCTACGGCAACCTGCGTAAACCGGCGGGCGTCGAGAAGCCGCCGATCGTAGTCATGTGCATGGGTCTGGATTCAGCCAAGGAAGAGATGGACGACTACGAAAACCGCTTCCTGCAGCGCGGACTCGCGACACTCGCCTTCGACGGGCCCGGACAAGGCGAGGCCGAGTACGAGCTGCCGATCTGCCCCGAGTACGAAAAGCCGGTGGCGGCGGTGATCGACCACATCGAGACACGCAAAGATATTGACGCGAATCGCATCGGCATCTGGGGTGTTTCGCTCGGCGGCTACTACGCGCCGCGCGCAGCGGCGTTCGAAAAGCGGATCAAGGCGTGTATCGCGCTGTCCGGCGCATACGAAAGGAAGCCCACGTTCGAAGGACGTCCCGTCATCAACGTCGAAGCATTCCGTGCGCGAACGCACAGCAAGACGCTCGAGGAAGCAGGGAAGGTCGCAGCGCGCATGACGCTCCGCGGCCATGCAAAGAACATCACGTGTCCGATCTACATCGTCGCCGGCACGAAGGATCGTCTCACATCACCGGAAGACGCATCGATGCTCGCGGCCGAAGTGTCGGGACCTTGCGTGCTGTCGATCATCGAAGGCGGCAACCACGTCGTCAATAACCTCTGGTATCGCTATCGCGACCAGACCGCAGACTGGATGACGACTCAACTAAACGTCCGAAAGTGAAAACCTACTTTCGGCCGGAAAACCAAACGTCCGAAAGTGGAGATCTACTTTCGGCCGGAACGGCAAAGTTAGACACCAAGGCTTGGGGCGGCCCGGCGCCTTGAGTGCGGAAAGAGCAACGAAGGACCGAGTGGTCTGCGGGCTCGGTTGGTGTTGCGTAGCAGTTTCAAGCTGAATCGGCGGGCTTGGCCCGTGATTCAGTTCAAACTTTAATCGGCGCGAAGTAGATTTGCACTTTGCGACGGAGGAACATATGGCGAGCAAGAAAAAACTAAAGGAGCCGAAGAACGTCAAAGCGGCGGACATCGACCCGAAGAAGGGCGTGTCGTCGGCACCGGATGTGCTCTTCGATCCCGCGGATCCCAATCATCAGTGGGAGCGCCCGCTTCAGGCGCCGGGCCGGATGCAGGTGGACTTCGAGGAGCGCATCGATTTTCGCCGGCTGCACAACTACCGGCTTGCACGCACCAGGAATGCCCTCGCCAGTTCCGAACTTGGCGCGCTGCTCTGCTTCGACCAGTACAACATTCGCTACATCTCGAGCACGGTGATCGGTGAATGGGCGCGCGACAAGCTCACGCGATGGTGCGTGCTCACCGGGAATGGCGAGCCGTGGGTTTGGGATTTCGGCTCGGCCGCCAGGCATCACAAGATCTACGCCCCATGGCTTCCGAAGAACCACTGCCTTGCCGGTCTCACCGGACTCCGCGGCGCGGTGTCTCCGAAGGTCGGCCTCTTCGAGCAGATGGCGCAGGAGGTTTACGACGTCCTGAAGCAGGAAGGCGTGGCAAACATGCCGATCGGCATCGACGTCGTCGAGCCGCTGTTCCTCTTTGCACTGCAGAAGCTCGGTCTCGAAGTGCGTGACGGGCAACAGGTGATGCTCGATGCGCGCGAAATCAAGAGCCACGACGAGATCACGCTGCTCAACATGGCTGCGGCCATGGGCGACGGGGTCTACCAGGACATCTTCGAAGCGCTCAAGCCTGGCGTGCGCGAGAACGAGATCGTGGCGATGGCTACGAAGCGCCTGTACGAGATGGGCTCGGACAACGTCGAAGCGATCAACGCCATTGCAGGCGAGCGCTGCAGTCCGCATCCGCACAATTTCACCGACCGTATGATCCGCCCCGGTGACCAGGCGTATTTCGACATCATCCAGTCCTATATGGGCTACCGCACGTGCTACTACCGCACGTTCACGGTGGGCTCGGCCACGAAGTCGCAGCACGACGCCTACAAAAAAGCGCGCGGCTGGATGGATGGGGCGATCGCGATGCTGAAGCCCGGCGTGTCGACCGACAAGGTGGCGAAGGCTTTCCCCAAGAGCACCGAGATTGGTTTTGAAACCGAGATGTCCGCATTCGGACTCAACTTCTGTCACGGCCTCGGACTCGGACTACACGAGCGCCCGCTCATCTCGAGGCTGAACTCGTTCAAGGATCCTTATGAGCTGAAGGCCGGAATGGTCTTCGCTGTTGAAACCTTTTGCCCCGCAAGTGACGGTGTTTCCGCTGCGCGGATCGAAGAAGAAGTCGTGCTCACGCCGGACGGCGCGAAGATCATCACGCTATTTCCCGCGCAGGAACTTCCAATCGCGAACAAGTATTAGGTCGAGCTCAGAAGTTCGACCGCAAAGGACCTTCGCGCCCGCTCCCGTGGCTTTGCGGTGAAATGTTTAACGAGGTAATCAGTGGATACAAACGTCAAACGAAAGAAAGCGGCAGCTCCCGTGCCGCAAATCGACATCGGCCACGAAACGCGCCTTGAGCTGTATCGACAGCAGCTCGAGCTGCGTTATTGCGAGAAGCGCGCATACGATCTTTTTCTGCAGAACCTGATCAAGGGCACGAGCCATCTTTCGCTCGGGCAGGAAGCGATCGCGGCCGCATTCGGTGTCGCAATGCGGCCCGACGACTGGACCTTCTGCACCTATCGCGGACACGCGCACACGCTCGCGCGCGGCGCCTCGATGTCGGGCGTGCTCGGCGAGCTGATGGGCCGGCAATGCGGCCTTCTCGGTGGCAAAGGCGGCTCGATGCACCTGACCGACGTCGAGCATGGTGCCATGGGCTCTTACGCCATCATCGGCGCGCATCTGCCTGTTGCCGCGGGTGCCGCGTGGAGCGCGCAGTATCGCGGTACCGAACAGGTTGCCGTGTGCTTCTTCGGCGACGGCACGACGAACATCGGCGCCTTCCATGAGGCGCTCAACTTTTCGGTCGTGTGGAAGCTGCCGGTCATCTTCGTGTGCGAGAACAACCTGTACATGGAATACACGCCGATCAGCGAGGTCACCGCGGTCGAGCATCCCGCGGCCGACCGCGCATCAGCG
>JBKJPI010000057.1:0-4552 GCA_046595235.1 Burkholderiales bacterium
GGTCTCGTCAGATAATGACCAGTTCGAAGGGCGCGACCGCAAGACGGGTGAACGGCGGTGGACCGCTACGCGCGTCGACCTGATCTTCGGGTCGAACGCACAGCTGCGCGCGATCGCCGAGGTTTATGCAGGCGCGGACGCCAACGAGAAGTTCGTGCAAGACTTCGTGGCGGCGTGGAATAAGGTGATGAACGCTGATCGCTTCGACCTCGCTTGATCTCGGCTGAACGGTCGAGATCACCGCCGCAGGAGAACGCGCGCGGCGGTTTCGCTAACGCACACCGGGGGAGCACCCACGAGCGTGGGTCCCCCGGAGCATCCTAAAATAAGGTTGAGAGTTATTTTAGGATGATTGACGAACCTAAATTAACAGCCGAGGCTCGTATAGCTTCGTTCAGTGAAACGGGCCCGCCCGCCGTGCTTACTTCACGACTTTAGCCTCAGAAGTCCCGCTTCCCAGCGCGCAGTGTAAATCCGGCCAAGGCTGTGCCACTGCAGTGGATAGTAGTGTATTAAGTTGATGTAAAGGCTGTAATATAGCGCATGGAAACCGGCCATAAAACCGGCCAGAAAAGCGGCCAATCAGCTGCCGCCGATCGGGGCGAGCACGTCAGTCGCATGGAGCCGCTGGTATTGGCGGAAGGTTCACGGCACCGCGCCGAACTCATTGATCTGACGCTCGACCTCGCCACCCGATCCGCCCGATTTCAGGCAAGCCTGCCGCCGGGGCTCATAGGGCCGCTTTCGGATGCCGTTCGCGCGATGAACTGCTACTACAGCAATCTCATCGAGGGTCACGATACGCATCCCATCGACATTGAGCGCGCCCTGCATGAAGACTACAGCGCGGACGCGAAAAAGCGTGACCTCCAGCTCGAAGCCATAGCCCACATCACGGTCCAGAAGTGGATCGACGAAGGTGCGCTCAAAGGCAGCGGATTCAGCGTCGCCGCAGCGCGAGAGCTTCACCGCAGATTCTGCGAGCTTCTGCCCCAGGATCTACTGCATGTCGAGGATCCCGCCATCCCCGGGCGTTTCACGGTGGTCGAACCCGGCGAATTCCGCGATCGTGACGTGAAGGTTGGCAAACATGTGGCAATCAGCGCCGGCTCGATTGAGCGCTTCATGCAGCGGTCCGAAGAGGTCTTCGGCGGCTTGGGACGCGCGGAGGCGATCATGGCGACTGCAGGCGCGCATCATCGGCTTCTTTGGATTCATCCGTTTCTCGACGGTAACGGTCGCGTTGCACGTTTGATGTCGCACGCACAGATGCTGGAGCTCGCAGGCAGCGGCGGCGTGTGGTCGATCGCGCGGGGGCTCGCGCGTAACGTCGGCCGTTACAAAGAGCTGCTTGCCCATTGCGACTTACAGCGCCGGAACGACCTCGACGGCAGAGGAAACCTGAGCGAGGAAGCGCTGGCCGAGTTTACGAGCTTCTTCCTCAGCACTTGCGTCGATCAGGTGACTTTCATGGAGACGCTCATGCAGCCTGAGCGGCTGCGCGCCCGTGTCCTGATCTGGGCGGCGGAAGAGATCCGTCTTGGAAATCTGCCGGCGCGTGCCGATCGATTGCTGGAAGTGTTTCTGTATCGCGGCGAGATTCTGCGAAGTGACATCGCTTCGCTGCTGGGCGCGCCTGAACGGACCGCTCGACGCGTCAGCAGCGGCCTGCTGCAATACGGCGTGCTTGCGTCGGCGTCGCCAAAGGCGCCGCTGAAGCTTGCGTTCCCCGCCGCACTTGCAGCGCGATGGATGCCGGGCTTGTTTCCTGAGCGCTCCTCTGCCTGACCATCGGTCGGGCTTCATGCCCTGCCACCCGAGGGAGAAAATCGTGATCGCAGTCATTTTCGAAGTCACACCCGCGCAGGGCTCGACGCAGGATTATCTCGATATCGCCGCGAGCCTGAGGCCCGAGCTCGAGAGCTTCGATGGATTCATCTCGATCGAGCGATTCGCGAGCCTTACGACCGAAGGAAAGATCCTGTCACTTTCGATCTGGCGGGACGAAGACGCCGTCAAGCGGTGGCGGAACGTCGAGCAGCATCGCATCGCGCAGGCGCGCGGCCGCGGCGGAATTTTTCAGGACTACCGGCTGCGGGTGGCGGCCGTGATCCGCGATTACGGCATGCACGAGCGTGCCGACGCTCCGCCGGACAGTCGCGCAGTACATGAGCGCTGAGGCGGCAGTTGCAGGCACAATAGCGGCAGGAGGATCACCCGATGCTAAAAGCATATCTACTGCTCGCGTCCGTAACCGTTGGCCTGCTCGGCGCAAGCCCAGCATACTCTCAGGCGTATCCCTCAAAACCCATCCGCATCGTCGTCCCGTTCGCGGCGGGCGGGCCGGCCGACATCACTGCGCGCACGATCGCCCCGCGCCTTACCGAGCTTCTGGGGCCCTCAGTTATTGTCGATAACCGCGGCGGTGCGAACGGCGTGATCGGCGCGGAGCACGCGATCAGGTCGGCGCCCGACGGCTACACGATGCTCTTGTCGACCTCGAGCATCACTGCCATCAACATGGTGACTTACGGTGACAAGCCGCCGTACGACACGCTGCGTGACCTGCAGCCGCTGACGCCGGTCATGTTCACGACGAGCCTGCTCGTGCTGCATCCGTCGATGCCCCCCAGATCGGTGAAGGAGTTGGTCGCATTCGCGAAAGCGCGGCCGAACCAGATCACGTTCGGCTCGGCCGGCACCGGAGGCACGCTCCATTTTGGTATCGAAATGCTCCAGCGCGAAGCGGGCGTGAAGCTCACGCACGTGCCGTTCAAAGGTGCAGGGCCTGCGGTCACCGACCTCATCGGGGGCCAGATCAACGCCATGTTCGTCGACCTGCCCGTGATATCGCCGTACGTTAAATCGGGCAAAGTACGCGCGCTTGCCGTAACAAGCCGCGAGCGCTCGCCCTATTTCCCTGACATCCCGACAACGAAAGAATCCGGATACGCCGGCGTGGAAATGACGAACTGCTACGGACTCCTCGTTCCGGCGAAGACGCCGCGGGAGATCTTCATGAAGTTGCATGACGCGGTGGTGAAAGCCGTCGCGACGCCAGCCGTGCGCGAGAGATTTACGAGCCTGGGCGCAGATCCGCAGACGATGTCTCCGGAAGAATTCACGCGCTTCATTCGCGCCGATATCGAGAAGTGGGGCAAGCTCGCGAAAGCCGCAGGAATCGTCATCGAGCGGTAACGAAGCTTCGCTAACAGAAAAAGCTGCGGACTGATCGCTCACGCCGCAGTCTTCCCTGCGTCACCCGTCGGCGCTGTTTTTTTGTGTGGTTAAAGGAAACGGACCGCTGAACATGAAAGCCCGTCGCATCATCGCTGCATCCATGCTGTGCCTTTCGATTGCCGCCACAAGCGCAGCGGAGCAGGACAAGATCTCCACCGATCGTCCGGATTTTTTGACCGCGCCGGATGTCGTGGGCAAAGGCCGGTTCCAGGTGGAGCTCGGCACGTTCGTTAAACGCGATGACGTCGATGATCAGCGCACCCGCACGGTCAGTACACCGATCCTGTTGCGGCTGGGCGTGAGCGAGAGCCTCGAGCTGCGGCTCGAAAGCGAAGGGCGCATGCGCACGCGGGACACCAACGTGCGAACGCAGACCACGGTTTATGAAAGTGGCTATGCCGATGCCTCGCTGGGGATCAAATGGAACATGCAGCAAGGCGACGAGGCGAAGGGTAGACCCAGCATCGGCTGGGTTGTTAAGGCCGACCTCCCCGCCGGCTCACGCGCTTTCCGCGGTCGCGGCGTACGCCCGAGCATCCTCGGTGCGTTTGAATGGGAGCTGCAGAATGACTTTAAAGTCAGTGTGAATGCCGGCGCGAAGTACGACAATCACGACACCGAAGGACGATTCGTGGCCGGCACACTGGGCACGGGTGTGAGCAAAGACATCACCGATCGGATCACGTTCGCGACCGAGGTCGTCGCACAGGAGCTGCGCAGCAAGAAATACGGCGGCAACGTCGTGATCGCGGACGTAGCGATCCTGTATCTCATCACGCCTTCGCTGCAGCTCGACGCACTGGTCGGGCGTGGCCTCACCAGTGATTCGCCAAAGTACTTGTTCACGGTGGGCGCCTCTGCCCGCTTCTAGGTGTCGGCATCGCCGGCACGCGGAACTTATTTTCTGAATTGAAGGGAGCGCAAGATGTCACTGACACCCATTCGCCGCGTGGTCACCGGCACCGACGAGAACGGAAAATCCAGAGTCGTGTGGGACGGGCCGTCGCCTGGCGTTCACGAAACGCAGCTCCCCGGTGTCGGCGGCGCACAGGTCGAAGGCCGCGGGCATACCGACTTCTGGGTGTGGCGCGAGACTCCGGCACGGCTCGATGACAGGGAAGATGCCGGCACATGGAACGACGAGTTCCCCTGCCCTGTGGGCGGTGGGCACCAGCGCGTCGTTCACTGGCTTCCGAAAACGCCACAGTCGCCGCCCAACGCGCCGTTCAAGGAACCGGAGCAGCACGGACGCACGTGGGATCGCGGCGGCGGCAACCACTACAACCGCTCGTACATGCACAAGACGAAGTCG
>JBKJPI010000023.1:0-3186 GCA_046595235.1 Burkholderiales bacterium
GGCAGCCGCCTGGAGCGCGTCCGTCTTCCTGCGTGACAATCCGCGCGGGCCGCATGACGAGCTGTGGCAGCACAGCGCGGGCTGCCGACGCTGGATCCGGGTCTCGCGCAATACGCTCACTCACGAAGTGCTCGGTTCGGCCTCCGCCGAGGTCGCGAAGCAATCATGACGCAGCCCTGCAGGCTGGCCTCCGGCGGGCTCATCGATCGGGGGAAGTCGTATGCGTTCAGCTTCGACGGACGCGATCTTCAAGGCTATGCGGGTGACACGCTCGCATCGGCGCTGCTCGCAAACGGC
Organism: Burkholderiales bacterium; assembly: GCA_046595235.1. Lineage (GTDB taxonomy): Bacteria > Pseudomonadota > Gammaproteobacteria > Burkholderiales > SG8-41 > JAQGMV01. The sequence continues at coordinate 298 of JBKJPI010000023.1, forward strand.
ATTCATCTCGTAGGGCGCAGCTTCAAGTACCACCGCAGACGCGGCATATTCGGTGCGGGCGCAGAGGAACCGAACGCACTCGTCCAGCTCGAGACCGGTGCGCGCACCGAGCCGAACCTGCGCGCGACGCAAATCGAGCTCTACGACGGGCTCGCGGCTGCGAGCCAGAACCGCTGGCCTTCGCTCGAGCACGACGTGAGCGCCATCAACAACGCGTTTTCGCGATTGTTGCCGGCCGGGTTCTACTACAAGACGTTCATGTGGCCGCAGTCGTGGTGGCTTCGCTATGAGCATTTCATACGCCGTGCCGCCGGTTTGGGCGCGTCGTCCCGCGAGCCGGATCCCGATCACTATGCCCATTGCCACGCGCACTGCGATGTACTGGTGGCGGGCGGCGGGCCGGCGGGGCTTGCCGCAGCCCTGTCTGCCGCGCGCACCGGAGCACGCGTGATCGTTGCGAACGACGATTTCGAATGGGGTGGGGCGTTGCTCCGCGACGCCGCTTACGTCGACGCTCGGCCTGGATACGAGTGGGCCCGTCAGGCGATAGCTGAACTGGTAACGCAGCCGGAAGTGACGCTCCTTCCACGTAGCACCGTATTCGGCTACTTCGACCATAACCTGCTCGGTGTGGTGCAGGCGGTGCATCCGCACGCGGCTCACGCGCCGCGGCAGCGCTTGTGGAAAGTGCGTGCGAAACAGGTTGTGCTGGCGGGCGGTGCGGTCGAGCGCCCACTGGTGTTTGCGGACAACGACCTGCCGGGCATCATGCTCGCATCCGCAGCGAGCGCATACGTGAACCGCTATGGTGTGGCGCCGGGACAGCGCGCGGTGGTCTTCACCAACAACGACTCCGGTTACACCGCCGCACTCGATCTTCATCGCGCCGGTATTCGCGTCGTTGGCGTGGTCGATCCAAGGTCTCAACCCAAAGGGGAACTGCCCGCAAAAGCACATGCTGCCGGGATCGAGATCCTCGCGGGTCACGCTGTGACGCGAGCGAATGGCGGCAATCGCGTGCAAAGCGTTCGCGCAGGGCGTGTCGAGAACGGCTTCGTCAATGTGGCGGATCGCGAGCTCGCCTGTGATCTCTTGTGCGTCTCCGGCGGCTGGAGTCCTGCGGTGCATTTGTTCTCCCAATCGAAAGGACGCTTGCGCTACGACGAGCGCATTACCGCCTTCGTGCCGGACGTGTCGGCGCAGGCGGAGCGCTCCGCCGGTGCCGCTCGCGGCGTGTTCGCGCTCGGTCAATGCCTGGCAGATGGCGCCGAAGCCGGTGCCGCGGCTGCGGAAGCTGCCGGCTTACGCCGCATCAGCGTTGCCGTTCCGGCAGCGGCGGAAGTCGCAGAAGCGCCGATGCTGCCGCTGTGGGACATTCAGTCGGAGGCCACACGGACCGCGAAGCGTTTCGTGGACTTTCAGAATGACGTCACCGCGCGCGACGTGGCGCTCGCGGTGCGCGAAGGCTATCACTCGGTCGAGCACCTGAAGCGTTACACGACCCTCGGTATGGGGACCGATCAGGGCAAGACTTCGAACATTAACGGGCTCGCCATCCTGGCTGCCTTGCTGGATGCGGAGATCCCCGACGTGGGAACCACCACTTTCCGCCCGCCGTACACGCCGGTCACGCTCGGCGCGATAGCCGGGCCGGAAGTGGGCGCGCATTTCGATCCGATCCGATTGAGTCCGATGCAGGCCCTGCACGAAGCGGCCGGTGCGCGCTTCATCAATGCGGGCCTGTGGCGCCGCCCGATGATCTACCCGCATGCGGGCGAGTCCGATCTCGAAACGACGAACCGGGAAGTGCTCGCGGTGCGGCGCGAAGTGGGAATCGTGGACGTCTCCACGCTGGGGAAGATCGACGTGCAGGGGCGTGATGCGGCAACGTTCCTCGAGCGGGTCTACATCAACCGCTGGCGCAATCTGGCCGTGGGGAAGTCGAGATACGGAATCATGCTGCGCGAGGACGGCATGATCCTGGACGACGGAACGACGACGCGCATCGCGGAAGATCGCTTTCACATGACGACGACGACGGCGAACGCCGGCCGGGTGATGTCGCACATGGAGTACTACCTTCAGGTGCACTGGCCGGATCTGGATGTGCGGCTCACGTCCGTAAGTGATCACTGGGCTGCAGTGGCGCTCGCCGGACCGGAATCGCGCAACGTTCTTGCCGCGATCGCCGACGCCGACGTAAGCCACGCGGCGTTGCCGTATATGGGATATTGCGAGGCGCTTATCGCCGGCATACCGGCGCGAATCTTTCGCATCAGCTTCTCGGGCGAGCTCGCCTACGAGGTCAACGTTCCCGCCGATTTCGGTGAAGCGCTGTGGAACGCTCTGCTCGAAGCCGGGCGAGAGCACCAGCTCACGGTCTACGGAACCGAGGCGATGGGGGTGCTGCGCATCGAGAAAGGACACATTGCGGGCATGGAGATGGACGGCCGCACGACGCCGGATGACGTGGGCTTGGGCGGCATGCTGGCTGCGGAAAAGTCTTGCATCGGCAAGCCGCTGCTCTTGCGGCCGGCGCTTCGAGCCGAAGACAGGAAACAGCTCGTCGGCCTCGTGCCCGTGGACCGTACGAGGGCGATCCCGAAAGGCGCACAGCTCGTCATCGATCCGCAGCGAGCGCTTCCCAACCCGATCATCGGGCACGTGACGTCGACCTGCTACAGCCCTGCACTGAGTCACCCGATTGCGCTTGCGCTGCTGCAGCGCGGCCGTTCGCGCCATGGGGAAAAGTTGTTCGCAACGTCGCCGCTCACGAATACAGTCGTGCAGGTCGAAGTCGCGGCCTCTGTCTTTTACGACCGAGAAGGAGAGCGACTTCGTGTCTGACGCCGCGCGTACTCGTGCTTTCGACGCCCACGCGGCTCGCGC
>JBKJPI010000393.1:0-7150 GCA_046595235.1 Burkholderiales bacterium
TGCACCCCTACTTTGCGTCGATTAAATTTGAACTGAATCGCTGGCAAAGTCAGCCGATTCGAGCTTGAAACTGCCACGAAAAAACTGACTGGTCGCTTCTCATTCGTTCTTTCGTAGGTGTTGCTGTTTATCCACGAAGGCGCCGGGCCGCCCCAAGCCTTCGTGCTAACTCGCCGTTCCGGCCAAAAGTAGATTTCCACTTTCGGCCGATCTTTTTTACGGCCTTACCCCCGCCTTGTACTTCGGCCCCAGCTGCGTCTTCAGCCGCGGCTGCAGCGCTTCGATGAACTGACACAGATACGGTCGCGTCTCGCGCGGGTCGATCAGATCTTCGATCGCGAAAGCTTCGGCCGTGCGAAAGGGAGACGCGAGTTGCCTGAGCTCGGCTTCGATCTCGCGCTCGCGCTGACCGGGGTCTTCCGCGGCTTCAATTTCGCGCCGGTATGCGGCCTTCACGCCGCCTTCCACAGGCAGCGAGCCCCAGTTACCCGACGGCCATGCGATCTTGAAATTGAGCCCCGCGCGGTCGATGACGCCGCCGCCCGCAACGCCATAGCACTTTCGAACGATCACCGTGAAAACCGGCACCGTCACCTGGAAGCCGATGTAACGCGCGCGCACGCCTTCGCGAAGGATTGCGTCAGCCTCGGATTCCGCACCGACCATGAGCCCGGGAATGTCTGCGAAGAAAATGAGCGGTATGTTGAACATGTCGCAGAGCTCCACGAAGTGCCCCTGCTTGCGCGCCGCCTTGTAATCCATGATGCCGCCGAACATCGGATTGTTTGCGACGATTCCCACCACATAACCGTCCATGCGTGCAAATGCGGTGACAAGTGAGCGGCCGAACGTCGGCTGAATTTCGAAGAGAGAATCGCGGTCGACGATGAGCGCGAGGAGCTTCTTCATGTCGTAAGCCTGTCTGCCCGAACGCGGGACGATGTCGGCGAGCGCATCTTCGCATCGATCCGCCGGGTCACCCGTGCGCGTGACGGGCGTCATCTCCCATACGTTCTGCGGCATATACGACAGAAAGCCGCGAATCTGGCGCAGACAATCGGCTTCGTCTTCGGCGACGTTGTCGATGGTTCCCGCCGTATCGACCGCGACCCTGGTGCCGCCGAGCTCGTCCTTCGTGAGCTTCTGCCCGAATGCACGCTCTACGACAGGCGGACCCGCTGCGAATATCTGCCCCGTACCTTTGACCATGACGGACCAGTGCGAAAGGATCGCGCGCATCGAAGGCCCGCCTGCTGTGGTTCCCATCACTGCTGAGACAACCGGAACGAGGCCCAGCAGTTCCGTGGAACGCTCACAGCCATCCTGTCCATAGCCCGGGACGACCGTATAGCCTTTGCGCTTCGCTGTATTGACCGTACCGCCTGTGCCATCGATCAGGCTCACCAGCGGGATGCGATATTCGAAGGCGAGGTCTTCGATGAAACCGCCCTGACCGCCCTTGCGTCGGTCGCTGCCGAAGCCTGTCCCCGCGCGAATGGTGTAATCCTCGCCGCCAATTGCGATCGGGCGCCCGGCAATCTTCCCGATGCCCATGACGTACGGCGCAGGCTCGAAGGCTTTCAGGTTTCCTTCAGCGTCATGACTCGCGCGGCCCGCGAGCTTGCCGACTTCGCGGAACGTGCCGGCATCGAGAAGCCGTGCGATGCGTTCGCGCACCGTAAGCTTGCCGACGCCGTGGTGTTTCGCAACCGCTTCAGCGCCGCCGCACGCGTCAGCGAGCAGGCGTCGGCGGTGAATCTCGTCGATTTCAGGGCGCCAGGTCATCAACTCACAACCGAATTACCGCGGCGCTAGTCTTCGAGAATCGCGACCACCTGCCCTTCAGCCACCGCGTCTTTCTCCTTCACGAGAATCTCTTTGACGGTGCCGGGGTCTTCGGTGATCACGGGGATTTCCATTTTCATCGACTCGATGACGACGAGCACGTCGCCTGATTCGACTTTGTCGCCGAGGCTCGCCTTCACCTGCCAGACCGTACCGGTGATCTCTGATTTGACTTCGATACGTGCCATCGATGCTCCAGGGAAAATGCGCAACAAACAGGGCCGCGTTGGGTGGCGGCGCGACGATGATTTGAGTATAGCATCGGCCTTTCGTCTGGAGGCTCGCAAGCGCTTCGCGCCCTGCGCCTCCCGCAGCTGGAATCGTCTAAGATACACGGCTCTTACGCCTGGAGAAGCACGGCGTTTTCAAAGGACGATGATGCGTGCAGCTTCGATAATGATCTTGTGTGCAGCGCTCGCGGGCGGACCCGTCACCGCGGCGCTCGCTCAGGACCGCAAGTTGCCCCTCGTCGACGAAGCGGCAGGTGACGCTTCGTGGCAGCGTTTCAAGAAGCGGCTTCTGGCGGCGATCGAGAAACGCGACAAGCAGTTCCTGCTTTCGATTCTCGACAAGAACATTCGCAATCAGGATGAGCGCACGCGCGGCGTTGCGCACTTTAGAACGCAGTGGGAGCTCGACACCGACGACAGTCCGGTGTGGCGTGAGCTTGCCACTGCGCTGCAGCTCGGCAGTGCGCACATCCAGCGTGACAAGCGCCCGCGCGAGCTCTGCGCACCCTACCTGCTCGGCCGGTGGCCGGACGATGTCGAGCCGTTCAAGCACGGCGTCGTTATCTCACGGGATACGCCGGTGCAGGCGGAGCCGTCGACAAGGGCAGCCGCACTTGGCGCGCTTTCCTACGACATCATTCCCGTGACCGACTGGGAAGTGGACGACAAAGCCTCCGATGCCAAGCAGAAGTGGGTGAAAGTGCGTTATCGCAATCGTGAAGGCTATGTGCCTGAAGAACAGATCCGCAGCCCGATCGAGCAGGCGGCGTGTTTCGTCAGGAGCGGCAGCAGCTGGCGCATGACAGCATTCGCACCGGCAGGCGGAGAGTAGCTGGGCTGATATGAGCGCGTCGCCCGCCGCTCCCGACGTTCGACAGGCGTTACTCGACCTCAAGGCCTCGGACCAGCGCATGCGTGAAGAGCTCGCGGGCGAGGGCTCGCTGTTCAAAGGTTACAACCCGCGCATGCGCGAAGTGCACGAGCGCAATGCAGCGGAGCTCGAAGCGATTCTCGCAGCTCACGGCTGGCCTGGAATCCACCTCGCGGGAAAAGATGGCGCAGACGCCGCGTGGCGCATCGCGCAGCATGCGATTGCCATGCCCCGCTTTCAACGCCGCTGCCTGAAGCTCCTGCAAAGCGCGGTCGCACGCGGTGATGCCGAGGCGCAGCATGCGGCCCACCTCGACGATCGCATCGCATTCAATGAGCGCCGCCCGCAGAAGTACGGCACCCAGTTCGACTGGGACGAAGCAGGGCGGATGAGCCCTCACATCGTCGACGATCCGAAAGCCGTTGACAGGCGTCGCCGCGCGCTCGGGATGACGCCGTTCGAAGAGCACATCGCCGCGATGCGGGAGCAATGGAGGCAGTCGAAAGAGCCCGCGCCGGGCGACTGGCATGCGCGTCAGCGCGAAATGGAGGCGTGGGCTCGCGAAGTCGGCTGGCTGCCGCCCGCGTGACTGCACGTCGGCAGCGTTTGAAACGGCTGCTTGTGTCGACGCTTCTGATGGGGCTCACGATGTCCGCTTATGCTCACGCGCTCGATTTGCAGGGCCACCGCGGCGCACGGGGGCTTCTTCCGGAGAACACGCTGCCCGCTTTCGAGCGTGCGCTGGAGATCGGCGTAACGACGCTCGAGCTCGACTGCGGCGTCACGAAAGACGGCGTGGTCGTCATCGCTCACGATCGCACGCTGAACCCTGATCTCACGCGTGGTGCCGATGGTCGATGGATCGCGAGCGGGCCCGCCATCGCCCAGCTCACCTATGCGGAGTTAAGCCGCTACGACGTCGGGCGTGTTCGGCCCGACTCGAGCTATGCACGCCGTTTCCCCGGCCAACAGAGCATCGACGGAACGCGTGTGCCGCGCCTGGTGGATCTTTTCGCCCTCGTGAGGGCACGCGGAAACGAAAGCGTTCGCTTCAATATCGAAACCAAGATTTCCCCACTGACGCCCCGCGAAACGATCGAGCCCAGCGCTTTCGCTGAAGCGTTGTTGCGTGCGGTCACAGCCGCAAAGCTCGACGCGCGCGTGACGATTCAGTCATTCGACTGGCGCACGCTGCAGGCGGTGCAGAAACTGGCCCCGCATATTCCTACGGTGTACCTGACTGCGGAGCAAGGCTCGCCGCACACCATCTTCGCATCGGGCGCTTCGCCCTGGACTGCAGGTTTCGAGTTGAGCGCCCATGGCGGCTCGCTTGCGCGCACCATCAAGGCCGCTGGCGGCGCAGTCTGGTCACCGGACTATCGTGATCTCACGTTAGAGCGCCTGCGTGAAGCGCAGCAACTCGGTCTCAAGGTGGTCGTGTGGACCGTGAACAGTGAACCCGACATGCGCCGCCTCATCGAGTGGGGCGTGGACGGAATCATCTCGGACTATCCCGACGTGCTCCTGAGGGTTGCGAAAAGCGAACGAAATTAACGCGGCTTCAAATCCGCGTGGATGATCATGTCAGACCCGTGAAGTGCTCAAGCGCCTCCTAGCGGATGAGGCCGTGGTGTCAGAAATAACTCCGACGTTGCTAGAATGACGCTCGGTCATGGAGGAGGAAGCGATGAACGATGATTTCGGCAAGCTGATTCTGCGGCTTACCCTCGGAATACTGATCCTGCTGCACGGCGTCGCAAAGCTCAAAAGCGGCGTTGGTTTCCTCACACCCCTCGTGCAGGGGATTGGCCTGCCGCCGTGGTTCGCTTATGGCGTGTTCATCGGCGAGATCGTGGCGCCGATCATGGTCATCCTCGGGCTCTTCACCCGCACCGGCGCATTCATCATCTTCGTGAACATGATCTTCGCGATCCTGCTCATGCACCGCCCGGAACTTTTTACGCTCGGCAAGCAGGGTGGATGGGCGCTCGAGCTGCAGGGTATGTTCCTGTTCACCGCATTCGCGCTTATATTCATGAGCCCGGGCCGCTACGCCCTCACACGGCGGTATTAGATGAGCGCATCCAAATCAGCTGGTGAGAATCCCGCCAGCAACCCGCGGCGGGACTTCATGGGTGCGCTCGCGGGACTGAGCGCAACGGCGGCGCTCCACGCGGCGCTGCCCGGCGCGGCGCTCGGGCAGGACGCGCCCAAGCCGCCTGCAGAACCCGCGGGCACGGTGCCGAACAAGGTTGTCCTCGCAGCCAAGGACGCGGCCGTGAAGCCCCATTCGGACCGACCGCTTACCGCCAGCGCGACCGCCGAATATCTTGGCGACGACGTGACGCCGACGAGCCGTCACTTCATCCGGAACAATCTCTTTACGCCGGATTTCGACGAAGCCCGGCACACGGTAGAAATCACCGGCCTCGTCGACAGGCCGATGACGCTGACGCTCGCCGATCTGCGTTCACGATTTCCGCAGGTGTCGGCGCAGGCGATGATCGAATGTGCAGGCTCTGGGCGCAGCGGCTTTACGCCAATGCCACGCGGCACCCCGTGGCCCATCAGCGGAGGAATGAGTTGCTCGCAATGGACCGGTGTCCGTCTGGCTGATGTGCTCCGCGCTGCGGGGGTACGTTCGGGCGCGGTCCACGTGGCGTTCAGCGGCGCGGACTTCGGTGCACTGCCGACCATTCCGAAAGTGGCGCGCAGCGTTCCGCTGGAGAAAGCGATGGAACGTCACACGCTCCTCGCGTTCGGCATGAACGGAGAGGCTACCAAAAATTCACGGCCATCCGCTGCGCGTGGTCGTGCCTGCATGGGCCGGGTCAGCGTCGATAAAGTGGGTGTCCCGCATCGATGTGCTCGATGCGCCGCTCAAAGGCCCCTACATGGACGAGAGCTACCGCATCCCACGCGCACCCGTCGAACCGGGCGGACGCATGCCGCCCGACGCGGCCATGACTGAGGCATGGCCGGTCAAATCGATCATTACGCATCCGGCTCCAAACGCGCGATTCAGCGCGGGCAAGCCACTCCTCGTCGCCGGCAAGGCATGGGGGGGAGAGAACGATATCGCGCGCGTCGAAGTGTCGTTCGACGAAGGCCGAACCTGGCGGCGCGCCGAGCTGAACGCTTCAACTGAGAAATACGCGTGGCGAACCTTCAGCCTTTCCCATACGCCCACGCGCTCCGGATATACGACCGTGCTCGCGCGTGCGACCGATGACGCCGGGAACACGCAGCCCGCGCTCGCCGCATGGAATCCGCTCGGCTATTTCTGGAATGGCTGGCATCGCGTCGGTTTCGTCGTAGCCGCGTGAAACACGCGCGGCTCCTTTCAGGCGCGGCGTCACTTGCGCTGAGCGTTTCCTTCTTTTGGCCCGGCGTTTCGATTGCCCCAGTCGGCGCGCAGGAGCTGTCGCCTTCCCGGACACTGCAGCCGGGCAAGGGCGCCGACCTGACGATGGCGCGTTGCGCAATCTGCCACGACATCACTCACGTGACGCGCACGCGCTTGTCCCGCGACGAGTGGGACGACAATATAAAGGTGATGATCGCGCGCGGAATGCCGGTCGAGCCGCAGGAAATCCCGGTCATCCTGGATTACCTCTCCACGTACTACAATCGCGACACCTCTCCGCCTGTAGCCGATGCGGCTGCAGCCACGGTAAGTCCTACGACAGGCGCGCCGTCGGTCGAGCGGCTCCTTAGAGACAACGGCTGCACGGCGTGCCACGCCTTGGATAAGCGGCTGGTTGGCCCGTCGTTTCGCGAGGTGTCGGCCAAGTACAAAGGCGACAGCGGCGCCGCTCCGTATCTTGCGCGGAAGGTGAAGGAAGGCGGCGCGGGGGCGTGGGGTCCAATCCCCATGCCGCCGCATGCGCAGATTTCAGATGACGATGCAGTGCGACTGGCGCGCTGGGTGCTGGAACAATGAACGGCAAGTTAACACGAAGGCTTGGGGCGGCCCGGCGCCTAACGATACGTCCGAAAGTGAAAACCTACTTTCGGCCGGAACGGCAGTTAGCACCAAAGGCTTCGGGCGGCCGGGCGCCTTTGGTGCGGTAAGGTCAACGAAGAACCGCGTGGTGGGCAGCGCGCTCGGTGTTTGGTAGTAGTTTCAAGCTCGCTGCTCACCACGCGGTTCTTCGTTGCCCTTACGGCACCAAAGGCGCCCGGCCGCCCGAAGCCTTTGGTG
>JBKJPI010000110.1:0-7226 GCA_046595235.1 Burkholderiales bacterium
TTTTTACCTCTCAGCTCCGAGGGCGACTTGAGCGGCGACCCTGGAAGCACTACGAGCTGCCCTTCGAGTATCTGCGTTGCGAGCACGATCTTCACGGGCACGCCGTCGCCGGCGATCTGCATCGATGCCGTCGACGGCGCGCCGAACGCGACATCAATGCCGTTAGACACGATCGCGCGCGTGGGGCCGTTGACTTCAGCGAACTTTACCCACTCGACATCGAGGCCTTCCTTCTCGGCAAACTTCATCTGCTCCATCACCGCGCCGAAGCCGAGGCTGAAGCCGCTGGTCCAGTAGCCGACCTTGATTTTCTGCGCCGCCGCCGAAGTGCTGCCGAGCGCAAGCGCGATCGCCAGCAGCGGTAAAACCTTGCGTAAACCTCTGATCACTCCAGTCTCCCTAATCGAACGGCGCAAAGTGAAACCCTACTTTGCGCCGCAACTGCTAGTTTGAACTGAATCGCTGGCAAAGCCAGCCGATTCGAGCTTGAAACCGCACGAAACACCGACGGGTTCCCCTCAGGCTCTTCGTTGCGTTCGTAGTTCTTTCCGCACTTCAGGCGCCGGGCCGCCCCAAGCCTGAAGTGCTAACTTGCCGTCCCGGCCGAAAGTAGATCTTAACTTTCGGACGTATTGTTTGGCGCCGGGCCGCCCCAAGCCTGAAGTGCTAACTTGCCGTCCCGGCCGATAGTAGGTTTGCACTTTCGGACGTGTCGTTTTCCGGCCGAAAGTAGGTGTGCACTTTGGCCGTTGCCTGGGCTCGCCTCATGCTTCAACGTGACGGCGGTTGTTACCAAGGAAGGTATTCCACATGTCGGTTAAAGGTTCGATTCGATCCGTCAGCGTCATCGTATTGCTCGCCGTGGCGGCGTCATCCTGCGCGGGCGAAAACAAACAGATTCGCTCGGAGAAGCATGCATTCGTCGTAAACCCGCTGGTCGACGGCTTACAGAATCCCTGGAGCATCGCGTGGTTGCCCGATGGACGCATGCTTCTCACCGAACGCGGCGGACGTCTTCGCGTCATCTCAAAAGACTTCAAGCTCGATCCCAGGCCGGTCGAAGGTCTTCCCAGGATCGTCGTCTCGGGTCAGGGCGGTCTGTTCGATGTTGCGGTTCATCCTTCGTACACGGAGAACGGGTGGATCTACATCTCTTACAACGGCGCGGGTGAAGGCGGCCATGGCACCGAGCTCATGCGTGCCAGGCTCGACGGCAACCGCCTGGTCGACAGCCAGGTGCTGTTCAGACTTCAGCCGAAGTCCGACAGTGGGCAGCACTTCGGCGGGCGAATCGTGTTTGACGGGAAAGGCCACGTTTTTCTCACGCTCGGAGACCGCGGAGAGCAAGAGCGCGCGCAGCGCCTCGGCGACCACGCAGGATCGGTCATCCGACTGAACGAAGACGGGAGCGTGCCGAAGGACAATCCGTTCGTGAATCGCAAGGATGCGAAGCCTGAGAAATTTACTTACGGTAACCGCAACATCCAGGGCGCGGCGCTCAATCCAACGACAGGGGAGCTATGGTCACACGAGCACGGCCCGCAGGGTGGCGACGAGGTCAACATCATCCGCGCCGGGCGCAATTATGGGTGGCCGGTTATCACTTACGGCGCGAATTACGGGACGGGTACCCGGATCGGCGAAGGCTCGCGGAAGGCTGGGGTCGAACATCCACTTCATTACTGGGTGCCGTCGATTGCGCCGTCCGGGATGGCGTTCTATGAAGGCGACAAGTTTCCCAACTGGCGGGGAAATATTCTGGTCGGCGCCCTCAAGGACGAGATGGTTGTGCGGCTCGAGCTCGACGGCAACAAGGTGGTGAAGGAAGAACGGATCCTGCGAAACGCGATCGGGCGCATTCGCGACGTGCGCGTCGGGCCCGACGGCTACGTCTATCTTCTCACGGATGATCGACGCGGCGTTCTGGTGCGCCTCGAGCCCGCTCGCTAAAGGCAGACCAGACGTGCAGACGGCGCTGCCTCCATACAGAGGGAACGCCGCCGGTAAACCGATCCTCGCGGATTAGGTGAGGAGTGCAATCAGGATGATGATGGGGATCGGGATCCCAAGTAACCAAAGCAGAATGGCGGGCATCGTGGCTCCTTTCGCAGGTGGTGTTACGGTCGAACGCTTTGCAATTGCCGTGCGCACGTCATCAGGCGTGATCCCGCTGCTTTCCGCCGAGCGTTGCTGCGAAGCTCGCAGTGAACGCGCCGATCAGCAGTGCCAGGAATGTCCATAGTGACAGGTGGGCCGCCGCCTTGCGGGCAGCATCAGCGGCTTCCCGGGCTTTGACCTCTGCAGCTTTGGCCTGGGCCACAGCGTCTGCTACGCGTTTCTCCGCGTCGGGCTGGCTGACCCCCGTCCTCGCTGCAATAACCTGCGCAAGATAGCTGCGATCGGCCGCCGGAAGCTCCCCCTGCTTCATGCCTGTGACGAACACGCGGCCCACTTCTTCCCGCACTGCCGCGTCGTCGTTCGCCCGGGGGCGATCGGACCTGAAGAGCCCATCAACGACGTACGCGTTCAGATCGCCGCCCGAGTCTTTCGATTGAGCGGCGGCCGCTGCCCCCCCGCCGGCTGCTGCACCGGCTGCGGTTGCGCCGGCGCTTACGGTCCCGCCAACCACAGCGGTCGCTGCGGATGTCAGCAACGCCGCGCCGATGACGATCCCGACTGCCCACGCAACGAGTCCATGCGCAGTGTCGCGGAAGAACACTTCGTCAGTATGTATATCCACCCATTTGGTCCGCAGCCGCCCGGCGATGTAACCGCCCATTGCCGAGGAGCTGAGATGTACGACGATCAACCAGATGATGGCAGCGACCCCGAGCGTCTTTGCGGAAGCGCCCTGGTTGGCCCACGGTGAAGCCGCGGAAAGGCCCAGCCCCGCGCCGAGCAGCAGCAGAATGAGCACGAGGGCTGCGGCCGCGAAGGCACCGGCGAGAATGGCGCTCCACGAAACGCCGGACGCGTGCGCTTCCAGCCGGCCCGATGCAGCGCCGGGACGGGATATTGGAGCGGATGACGATGATTCCATATTGATCTCCTTGGGGTCTGTTGACGACCTCGTTAGAAGTTGAGCCGTGCTCGTATCGCACGCCCGGAAGCGCACGCGCATGGATTTAGCAAGAACACGGCCGAGATGCCTTCGGCATACCGCCTTGTGGAGTACTATCGAGTCAACAAGGAGTGCCCGTGTCCGTGCCCGATCCCGACAAGCAGCAAGTGATAGCGCTCGAACGGAAGAACCGGCTCCTGGCGCTCAAGCTGCCGGTGCGTGTGCACAACGTGCCGATGGTTCTGATCGCGGCCTTCGTCGTGATTTACTTCCTGCAGTGGGCGAAACCCTTCCTGGTACCGCTCCTTCTCGGGATACTCATTACGTACGCGCTGTCGCCCGTGGTCGGATGGATCGAGCGCGCGCGGATTCCCCGCTCGATGGCGGCCATGATCGTATTGATTGCGTTCATCGCGCCAACCGTCGCTGTCGCTTACTACATGGCGGACGACGCGGTCCAGCTCCTGGAGGGCTTGCCGGCTTCGATTAAGAAGGTTGCGAGCGCGGTGCGTGGAGACGGGTCGGGCACCGTCACCAAGATGCAGCAGGTCGCGAAGGATCTCGAGCAGGTCGCAAAAGGCGTCGAGCCGCCTACGAAAGCGCCTCGGGTGGCGACGGTGCAGATCGAGCAGCCGGGGCTGAAGTTACAGGACTATCTGTGGAGCGGATCGAAAAGCGCTCTGGTTGGCGTGGGTGAGGCGTTGATGGTTCTGTTTCTCGTGATGTTCCTGCTGACGTCGGGGAATCTCTTCAAACGGAAGCTGGTGAAGATCATTGGCGATACCTTGTCCGAGAAAAAAATTACGGTGCAGATACTGGACGAGATCGACAATCAGATCCAACGCTACATGCTCGTGCTCCTGGTTTCGAATGTGCTGCTCGGCACGATCACGTGGTGGACATTCGTAGCATTGGGCGTGGACCAGGCCGGAGCATGGGGCATCGCGGCCGGGCTTTTGCATGTGATTCCGTACTTCGGTCCGTCAATCATTGCGGGCGCCACGGGCCTTGCCGGCTTTCTTCAGTTCGGCACGATCTCGATGGCGCTTGCCGTCGCGGGCAGCACGCTCGTCATATCGAGCCTGATCGGCATCGGGTTGACGACATGGCTCGCGGGACGCGCATCTCACATGAATTCGGCGTCCGTGTTCATTGGCCTGTTATTCTGGGCCTGGATCTGGGGCCTGTGGGGGCTGCTGCTCGGCATTCCGATCATGGTCATCATCAAGGTCGTGTCAGACCATATCGATGGGCTCGCGCCGATCGCGGAATTGCTGGGCGAGTAAAGCGAGAGGTCAGTCTGCTTTAGCGCCCGATTCCCTGACGGCTTTCCCGAAGCGCGCAGTCTCCGAGCGGATGAGCTTGCCGAATTCCTCCGGCGTGCCGCCGAGCGGATCGACACCCATCTCGACCAGTCGCTGGCTCATCTCGGGTGCACGGATGATGCGTGTGATCTCGGTCGCAAGCTTTTCGATGACAGCGCGCGGCGTCTTTGCGGGCACGACGATGCCTGTCCAGTTGCCCATCACGAATTCCTTGTGACCCTGCTCGATGAAAGTTGGCACATCGGGAATGAAAGGATGACGCTTCTCGGTGAGCGATCCGATCACGCGGAGCTTACCGCCCTTGGTGTGAGGCAGCAGCTCGGGGATGGCATTCATCATCATGTGCGCTTCGCCGGACAGGAGCGCGGGTATCGCCGGGCCTACGCCTTTGAACGGGACATGCGTGACATCGATCTTCGCCGCCACTTTGAACATTTCCATTGCCAGGTGGCTGATGACGCCTGCGCCGCCTGAGGCGTAGACCATTTTTCTTTTCTTTGCGAGGTCAATGAGCTCCGCGACGTTCTTTGCGGGCAAGCCGGCGTTCACAACCATGATGAGCGGCGAATTTCCAAGCACGACCACCGGTGCGAGATCGCGCTCGAGGCTGTAATCGAGCTTCGTGTAGAGCGTCTGTGAGATCGCATGTGCCGTGCTGATGTTCATGAAGGTGTAGCCGTCGGGGTTGGTGCGCGCGAGAAGCCCTGCAGCGAGGTTGCCGCCTGCGCCCGGCCGGTTGTCAACGATGACCTGCTGGCCCCACGACTCGATGAGCTTCTGCGCCACGATGCGCGCCATGATGTCGTTGATGCCGCCGGGCGCGAAGCCGACGAGGTAACGAATTGGCCGTGCCGGATATTCAGCGGCCACCGCTGCTGTTGCAGCGATACTGCAGGCACACGCCAACACGGCGTACATCGAGCGCCGAACGAATTGTGATCGCATTACGTCCGTCCCCTGTGGAAGCTTCGAGGAAGTGTATCCGAAATGAATTTAACGCCGCTTCTTCAGAGCCTCCCACGCCGGGTGAGCACCAATCAGGCTGAGTGCTTTGCGAAGGAGCGTCTTGCCCGGCTCGGTGTGCTGCCAGGTCGACGCGCCGGAGGGATGGGGCAGCGGCGCCAGGTCGAAAGGCATGCCGTTGTACTTCATGGGGTGCAGCGCGCCCACGACTTCATCGAGCTTGCCGATTGGCATGAAGCGCGCGATCGCGAGCTTTCCCACCGGGATGACAAGCTTCGGTCTCATCATTTCGAGCTCTGCGTCGAGCCAGCTCGAGCAGTTCTTGATTTCATCGGGGTCAGGCACGCGATCTCCGCCAGTTAAGCGCTTGCCTGGAAAACATCGGCAGACGGCAGCGATATACACGCGGCCGCGAAAGGCTTCTTCGTCGAGCCCGATTTGCGTGAACCATTTGAAGAGCATCTTGCCTGCGGTCCAAGCGAAGGGCCTGCCAATGTCCGGTTCTTTCGGGCCTGGCGCCTGACCGACCAGCAACACGCGCGACAGCACCGGGTTGCCGATCACGGGGGTACTCTGCATCCGCGGACACCGGCGGCAGCGTGCGAGCACGTCCTGGTGCCTGAGCAGCGACTCCACTGCGCCGCGCTCGCCACGAAGGGCTTCAGTTCGTTCCGCAGCCACTAGCTCCGGGCCTCGTTGGATTGTGCTGCCTTCCGACCCCAGACCCACACGTACTGTGCGCCCGAGGCGACGACGGTCGCGAAGACAAGCATGAAGACGATGGAAAGCCATGCGCCTGCATCGATCCAGGCGGCGGCACTCGCCATGACCAGCAGCAGCACGGTGAACTCGATAACTGTGTTCAACTTCGAAAGCATAGTCGGCGCGATCTTGATATGCCCTGCGCGCACGCGGTAGGCGACCGCCCCGCTGACGATAACGACATCACGCAGCACGATCGCGGATGCGAGCCACAATGGCAGAAATCCCTGCCAGGCGAGAAGGACCGTGGCGACGAACATGTTCAGTTTGTCAGCAACAGGATCGAGCGCTGCGCCGAAGTCGGAAGACTGGTTGAAGGTTCGCGCGATCGCGCCGTCGAGAAAATCGCTGACGGCTGCGGTGAGAAATACGGTCAGCGCCCATCCATAGCGGCCGTCCCACAGAAGCCACGCGGTAACGGGCACCAGAGCGAGCCGGACAAGCGTTATTGCATTTGGAATGTTTATCATCTGGGCAGAGCGGCAGTCTTGATCGAGCCGGAGGCTGTAAGCTTGCACGTATGGTGCCTGATGCACCGTAGTGGTGCCATACGCGCGTGCTACATCGCGAACGGCGCTGCGAGTGCACCCTCCGCACCAAAGTGGCACAGCCCTTGCTCAAGAGCTTGCGACTGAATTGGAGTCAGGTGAACGATGTACGACGAGATGCATCAGAGCGACGGCCGGACGCGTACTCATTACGAAGGGCTTGCTCAATGGATGGCCTCGATGGCGCCCGACCTCCTGGAGGAAAAACGCCAGGAGGCTGATCTTCTGTTCCACCGCGTCGGCATCACCTTCGCTGTCTATGGTGATGACGAGGGCACCGAGCGCCTGATTCCATTCGATACGATTCCGCGCATCATCCCGGAAGCGGAATGGCAGCATCTTTGCCGCGGACTCATTCAGCGTGTAACGGCCCTGAATCGTTTTCTGCACGACATCTATCACGCGCAGGACATTCTTCGCGCCGGCGTGATCCCCGCCGAGCACGTTCTCACGCACGATGCTTATCAGGTGGCGATGGTCGGCGTGGACGTGCCCAATGAAGTCTACTGCCACATATCCGGCATCGACATTGTTCGCGACGGCAGCGGACAGTACTACGTCCTCGAA
>JBKJPI010000119.1:0-5261 GCA_046595235.1 Burkholderiales bacterium
GTAAAAGCGCGTCACGTCATCCGCCCAAACGATCACCTTGCCGCCGTCACCGCTGCTGATCGCGTCAGCCTTGATCGTGGCATCCGGTCCGACGTAGGTACGAAACGCATTCGCGACGTCCGGATTCTTGCCTTGGAAATCCCCGCCGACGAGCACCGTGCCGCCGCCTGCTGCGCCCGAGGCATCGAGCAGCGCATTGCCAAAAAGCCCGACGTATTCGCCGAGCACGTGAATCTCACCGCCCTTCTGCCCCGCGGCCGCGCTGCTCGCGTCAAGGGTGCCGGACACGCTCGTCACGCCTGAGCGTCCGCCATCTAGATGGATTCTGCCGTCGCGCTCGGTCAGACCGCGCGCGCGCACGATTCCGTCGACATTCAGCACGGTGCTCACCAAGGCGTTCTTTGCCTGAACGCTCATGAGTACGCGGCCACCGTCGGCTTGTATGACGCCGGCGTGATCAATGCGCGCACCGGCTGCTGCGGTGTCGACCTTGAGGTTCAGGAGGCCATCGCCGCCGAAGTCGAGCAACATGCTCTCCCCGGCGCCGAGGGCGATGGAGCCGTTGGCCGCAACGATGGTGCCGTTGTTGCTCACCTTGTTGCCGAGTAGCGCGACGTAACCGCCATTCGCAGCCCGGATCGTCGCGTGGTTTACGATTGACCCCCCGCCGCTTCCGCCTGAGAAAACATAGCGGCCGGCCATGAAGTCATGATTGGAAATATTGAGCGTCGATGCGACGAGCGCACCGACATCTACGGTCGCGCCGCGTGCGAACGTAACGCCATTCGGATTGACCAGGAAAATGTGGCCGTTGGCTTGAAGCGTGCCAAATATGGAAGAGCCTTCGGAACCGACGACACGATTCAGGGCGACGGCGCTGGACGACGGCTGGCGGAAGATAACCGCTTCGCCAGAGCCGATATTGAAAGTGCTCCAATTCAGCGCGGCGCGGTTGCTGCTTTGATTTATGAGCGTGGTCTGGGAATTAGGCTGCTGGATCGTCGCCGTGCCCCCGACGACCTGCCCACCGGTCGGACCTGCTAGAGCGCGACCACCACTGTTTAAAGAGAGCAGCGCGAATGCGACTGCGGCGGCGGCGGGCTTCAAATGAAGCTTCGTTGGCGACCTTCGCGACACCGGGGCTGCGGCATTTGACTCGTTGAGTGAGGATTTCGCAGTGTGACGGGGTGTACGGGTCATAGAGCCCTCGGTCGCAATTTGGTCGTGCAAGAAGCGGCTCGAGACTCGAGCCGTTCGCTTCTAGAACTACAAAAACTTTTGCAATTGGAAATACAACCGCGGCTTGCGGTCTGCCGGATCGGAGAGAGGATGTCCGCTAAGACGCCAGGCAAGCGACGCACGGACGAGAAAATCATCCTGACGTGCCCACGTGAGCCCAAAACCCGCGCCTTGGAGGGTGCGCGTGTTATCCGGATTCAAAGGATTCGGCGGCGGATTTTTATTGAGCTTTCCGCTGGCAATGTCGTAGAAAACGGATGCAGCAACGTTCCCCGGAAGAAATGTTATCTGGGGAATACCGGCCCTGATTTCTGCGGTAAAGAACTGCGATTCATCGGACGTCGCCTCGCCTACAGCGTAAGCCCGAACGCCGTTGGGTCCGCCGAGGCCGAGTTTTTCGCTGGCGTCGAGGTTTTGATCGGCGCGTTGAAAAGAATACGAGACGAATGCCACAACGTTTTGCGTAATCGAATTAAGACGCGTGATCGAGCCGTTAAATCGCGAGTATCTACCCGCAGTGCGAAGGCCCAGCGCAGACTGATCCGCTGCAAGCTCGTTCGGATTTTCTATTTCCAGACGCCCGGCCGTGTAGCCAAGCGAAAAGTTGTTGATGCCACCGCCAACGAAGGTATCGCGACTATCGCCTACGAGCGAGATCGTGCCCAGTTTGGTTTTTCTGTTCGAAACAATCGAGACGGCCTGCCTGTTATCTTCGAATTCGCGCGCGTCAAAGCTGGCTTGAGCAAACAGGTTCAAATTGCGCGTACGTATAACTGGATGAAGCCCGAACACGGAGATAACCTCTGATCGACCGCTCTGGTTCAGTGCTTCGAAGGAAGAAGTGCCCAAGTGGAAATTGAGACGCAGATAGGCCACGCCGAGCTTTGTCCCAAAGTTCCCGACAGGCGAAAGATAAGAGATGCGGCCAAAATCGAGATCCTTGCCCCCGCCCGGCACACCGAGCAGGCCGCGAAATGAAAGCAGATCTCCCCGGCCGAACGGACTATTGAAATTAATACCGCCGCCCAATCGATGTTCGCCTGTAAAGCGCGAGCCATGATTGTCGAATTCGATCAAGCCATCTACACGGCGCCCAGCACTGACTTTCACAACAAGGTTTGAGGTGCCGGGTGTCGGCCCGGGTTCGACGATTGATCGCACGCTGAGACCGCGCAAATCTGAAACCAGAAACAGCGCACGCTCGACAACGTCACGATGCATCACCGTGCCGGGCGCAAGGGGCGAAAGGAGCCCTTCAATAATGCCTTGCGAAACAGGAACGCCTGGGTCCCTATCGACGCGGACGTTTGCGAGGCGACCCTCGAGGACTGCAAGCTCGATTACGCCGTCTTCTATCCGCTGCTCGGGTAAATAAGCTTGCGCAACAAAATAGCCTTGCTGCTGCAGATATTCCGACACGGCGTCGGCAGCACCCTGTAAGTCCTCGAAGGTCCTGTCAGGTCCGATGAATTTCTGGATAAGGGGCTGGACACGTTCTTCCGAAACCACGGTGAGTCCGCTGAATCGAAAGCCTGTGACATTCACTTTGACGCCCGCGATGGGCTTGACTGCGCGCTTCGGCGCGATATCAAGACTTGGCGCTGTCGCAGGCGCCGGTGTAAGGCGCTGCCTTTGGTCGTCGCGAATAATTTCGCCGGTCCGGCCTGCATCGCGAGGGTCGATCTGCGCATGGGACAGGGCGCTCACACAGGCGAGCGCTAGCGCGCCTGCCACGGGGATTCCTACGCTGCGCTTCCGCGAGCGCGCGAGTTTTATGAAACGCAGTGGCATGACACCCCCTGACTACTGGTTTTTTTACGTGTCTCGCATGATAACCTCGCCAAGAAGGGCAAAACAAGCAAACTTACGGATAATCAGGAAGGTATGGATTGATGCGGCTAAAAGGAGATATTTGGTTCGCCGACAGTGCTCCGTACCGGGCTCGGCGGACACTCCTCGTAAGGTTGCTCGGGCTTGGGGCCGCCTCCTGCCTCCCATCGTGGGCAATTAACGCGTTTGCACAAGCTGAGCTCAACGCTGCTGCTGGCGGCGCCCTCCCACTGAAGCGTCGCGCACTGGTTCTCGGTAATACCAATTACCAGCCAGATCGCCAGTCGATCCCGAGCTCGCGAAAGAACGCACGCGACGTCGGAGACGCCTTCAAGAAGCTGGGGTTCGAGGTTCGCACAGAGGTCGACCTTGCCACGCAGCCGATGCGAACCCTGATTCAGAACTTCTTCGACCAGCTTCGCTCGGACAGCGCATCGCGCGCCCTGGGCGTGTTCTATTACACCGGACACGGCATCCAGTACCGTCCCTCCGACGAAAAGCAGACGCAGAACTACATAGTGCCTGGAGACGTGCGCCTGGATCAGAACGTGAGCACAATTGCCAAAGCTTCGATCAACGTCGATCGAGAGCTGATCGGCCGTGCATCGCTGCCAAACGATGGGTCGGTAGTACTCATTTTCGACGCGTGCCGCAACGAGCCCGGCAAGGATCCCAAAGACCGTTCGGGAAGCTTTAACCAGGTCGATCCGCCTTTGGGCACGGTGATTACGTATTCCACCGCACCGGGCAAGTATGCGATCGCTCCGAAATCCGAGCACGAGAACAGCATCTACACCCGCTTTCTCGTTCAGGAGCTGGAAAATGCGAATGCAGACATTTCGATCAAGGACTTCCTCGACCGCGTAAAGTTTGAAGTGAAGCGCTATATGGAGGGGCACGAAGAGGAGTTTCTGCGCAGGCACGCACAGGATCCCGAAGTGGCCGCGAATCTTCGGTTGCGCCTCAGTCTTGCTTTGGAAACCGTCGCTCCCAAGATCATCGACAACAGGGAGCAAAAGGCTTGGGCGGCTATCGAATCGACGATCGTGCCTGCCGAACGCGTGAAACTCCTCAAGGACTTCATTGCCAATTTCAAGAACAGCCGATTCCTACAGGCCGCTCAGGTACAGCTCGAGCGCGCCTCGATCAGCGAAGCAGCGACGCAACGTAATCGTGTGCAGATCGACACCGCTATCGGTGACGCACAGTTTCGTGCTGACCAGCAAAAAGCGCTCGACGGCGATAAAGACGCGGCGTTCCGAGTCGCAGGAATGTTCAGGGAGGGGTCGCAAGGCGTGCCTCGCGACGAGCGCCGAATGATTCAGTGGCTCAGACACGCGTCGGAGCTCAAAAGCGGTATCGCGAGCTGGGAGCTCTACCTGTACTACCGCGACCGGCAGATCTTACGAGAAGAGGTGCGCTACCTGAAGCTTGCAGCCGAGCAAGGTTACACGGCGCCGCCCACAGTCTCAAACGTCCGCGGTTAGATCAGATACAGATTCGGCCGGCGCCGAATCGTTGACGAAAAAAAACCCGTCGCTCAACGACGGGTTTCGCATACCGTTACTGTGCTACACGGCTATCAGTTTGCTTTGCGCACCAGTTCCACGCGGCGGTTCACCTCCGCCTCCGGCCTGCCACTGTCCTTCAGATCTTCCTTGCCCCGCCCCACGGCACGCAATGCACTCGCATCGACGCCATGTGCGCTAACGAGGTGCCGCGCCACCGATTCGGCACGTCGCTCTGACAAGCGTTTATTCAGATCGGCGGAGCCACGAGCGTCAGTGTGACCCTCGATCACGATCTCACCGGAATTAAGCTTGCCATTGCGGGAGGCGAGCACTTTGCCGAGACTGTCGAGCTGCGCGCGTCCTTGCGGCGTGAGATCGGCTGAGCCGGTCGCGAACTTCACGTCCATGCCAATCGATCGCTCTGAATTTGGCCGCACCGCAAGGCATTGATATTTGGTGTTCTCGCACTCCGATTCAGGAAAAAGGAAGCTCGTTACCTGCTCAGTGGATGGCGATGCCTGACCCACTGAAATCGTTTCACGCTCGGCGGCCATCGTCGTTGTAACAGAGAAGAGCCCGACAACAATCCCACCGACAGCTGCGTATCGAAACTTCATATCCCACCCCCGTAATTGTCCTGCTATGTCAGTTTGCCTTACGCACCAGCTCTACCCGGCGATT
>JBKJPI010000259.1:0-2652 GCA_046595235.1 Burkholderiales bacterium
GGCACCCGGCGCAGCTACAGCCGCAGCGGCAGCGGCGCCGGCCGCGCGCGCGCCAAGCCCGTGGGGCGGCGGCAGCATGCTCGGCACCATGGCGACGACCGCAGCCGGTGTCGTTGCCGGTTCGTTCCTGTTCCAGGGTATCCAGGGGCTCATGCAAAATAAAAATGAGCCTGCAGCGAATGCCGAGCCGACGCACTCCGCAGAGAACTCGCCCCCGGAGCAACTCGGGCACGACGACACGTCACTCGACCAGCCGAGCGAAGACTACGCCGATGCAGGCGGCGACTCCGGCGGCGACTTCGCCTGATCGCACATCGGGCTTTCATCGCACATGGCGTTCAGCGTTTTCGTAAGTCACAGCATGCGCCCGCACGACCTTCCGTTGTTGCGGGGCGTGTGCGAGCACCTGAGCCATCACGGCATCAGCTATTACCTCGCTGAGCGCGACTGGCGCTTTGGCGAACGTCTGCCGCCGCGCGTGGAAAACGAGATCAAGCGCTCCGACTGCGTCTTCGGCTTCCTCACGCGCGAAGGGCAATCGTCCGACTACGTGAATCAGGAAATCAGTGTCGCGCTCAGTGCAAAGAAGGCGGTGATACCGGTGCTCGAGAAAGGCACCGATCTCAAGGGGTTTCGAAGCGGCCTCGATTATGTCGAGCTCGACCGCCTCGCGCCGCAGGATTGCGCCACGAAGCTTTCGTCACGTCTCAATCAGCTCGACGCCACCGAAGACGTGCGCGCAGCGATGTGCTGGGCCGTCATCGCCACCGCCGGCCTTTTATTCCTCGGCCGGACTTAAAACCGGGCGCGGCGTGCTACTTCTGTGTCACCCCGGCCGGATCGACAATAGCGCCTGACGCCGGGCCGCCGCCTGATCGGTCGGTACCGGGCGGGGTATTACCGCGCTTTTCCTTTTCCTTCCTGTCCGATCCGCTAGTCGGTGCTGCCGCATCGCTGCTGATCGACTTCGGCGGCACCGGCGCCGGGCTCTTCGTGCCGTAGTCCGGCGCCACAGCTTTCGACTTTTCCGAAGCGGCGAACTGATCCTGCGCTTCCGACGCGCAGCCCGCGACAGCGAGCGCGCCAATCAGACCGACGTATTTCAGTTTGAGGTGTTGCGACATCTGCATCTCCTTGAGCCCGGCTTAGGTCGTCGATTGTCTACCCTTGACGGCATTCTGCACAGCTCGCAGGCTTCTGCGCCGTGAACCGCGAGTCGTGGACACGCTCTGCGAGGCGAGGCGGAAAGGTGGTTGTAGTGAGCAGCGTGTCGGACCTGCCTCCGACACGCTGCTCAGGGAAAGGAGGTTACGGAGGGAAACCGTGGAGGTTTCCTTCTGTTCGTAAAGCGGCGAGGCCCGAGCGAAGGCGAGCGCCGCCTGCTTACCCCATCGGCACGAAATCGTATTCGCCGATGCCCTGCAGTACGAGGAAGGTCGCCGACGCCTCTCCCACATTAGTCACAAGGTGCGGCCGCCGCGGCTGCAGCGTAAAGGTTTCCCCGGGGTTCAGCACAACATCTTCTTTCGGCTCGCGCATGAACACGCGAATGCGGCCTTCTAGCACGTAGAACGTATCCTGCACGTTGCTGTGGTAATGCCACGGCACCTTCTGCGTAGGCGAGAGCTGCAGCTCGTTGATGCGGAAGCCGGCGCGCTCCGCGTGCCGCGCCCTGCGCTCGACCGGATACAACCCCGTCGCGTCTTTCACAGCGTCCATGATTTCTCCTTTGCGTGGGGGCCGTAGAATGGCCGATTCACCGGTGACATCTTCTACCGATTCTAGTGGAGACGCGGGTTTTCGCATCAGCGGGCACGCACGTTGCCGTAAATCTCGCGCTCGAACTCGACCGGCAGTTGCGGGACAACGATCGGCGGTGATGCAACGCACCCTGTATAAATGACCAAACTCAAGAAACGCCGCACCGCAGCTCTCAGCCCCGACCTCTCGTTCCGCCCCAAAAGCTACTGGCCGCCGCGCGGTCGGGCGCCTGAAGTGGAGATCGTGCGCATCGCGATCTCGTCGTCGAGCGCGGACGCGATCATCCTGAGCGCGCGACGCGCAGCGGGCGTGCGTTTCTCGTATCGTATGGTGCACGAGGATGCGTTCGGCCGAACACGCCATCGCATTCGGATCCGTCCTGCGTCTGGCGCGTTGCCGCTCACGCTGGGTGAGCTGATCGCCATGCTCGAAACCGCCTGCTACTCAGGGCCGTGCCCGGACGAAGGCGACGACGAAAAGTTCGGTGGCGTGATCTGGGGCACGCTCCAGTTGAGTCTCGAGCACGGGGTCGACCACGCCGACGATTATCTTTTTCATCTGCGCATCACCTCCGCGCACTATCCCGCGCTTGAACAGCATTATCTCGACCGCGTCGGTGATTGGTGCCTCGCTAATTGCATAGAAGACGACGATTGCCGCAGAATCGTGCGGCTGCGCAGGGGTCGCTATCCGCGCAAGCTTGTGAGCCTGGGCTAACGAGGCTGAACGCTACACCAGCGTGTATTCCCTCACGACCGGCGGCTGTGTGCTCGCAAGGCTTCGGCCATGCCGCTTGATCTCCTCATGCGCAGCGCTCTCTCGGTAGCGATCGATGCTTTCCTGGCCCGAGTCACCTCATAATGTCGACCCCGCGATACTCATCCCCATCCC
>JBKJPI010000099.1:0-6869 GCA_046595235.1 Burkholderiales bacterium
GGTCCGTGGATGGAGCGGTCGACATGGCTTTCGGCGGGGAAGTGAACGATCGCGCGGGGCCGGTGCTCGTTAAGAAGTCTCGCCACGAGCTCGCCATCGCCGATGTCGCCGCGGACGAATATATGGCGTGCATCTGATTCGAGAGCCGTGAGGTTCCGGATGTTGCCGGCGTACGTGAGCTTGTCGAGATTGACGAGCGGCGTGCCTTCCACCGCCAGCCACTCGAGCACGAAGTTAGAGCCGATGAAGCCGGCGCCGCCGGTCACGAGAATCACGTGAGTTGATGCCTGTTCAAAGATGACTGCGGAAGGTTTCAACGCACCGCGGCATATCCCGCGCCTGTTGTTTTGGCTTACCGGGTGTTAACCTCCGCGTGCTGCGCTCTTACCTACTTTTCCAATCATAACATACACATAGCAACGGACTCATGGCGCGCGTGCTGCTCGTGAAGACGTCCTCGCTGGGCGACGTCGTGCACAATCTTCCGGTCGTCACCGATGTCGCATCAGCGATGGCGGGCGCGGAGATCGACTGGGTCGTCGAAGAGCCTTTTGCTTCGCTGCCCTCGCTGCACTCGAAGGTACGAAGCGTCATACCGGTTGCCATCCGGCGGTGGCGGAAGAACCCGTTCGCTGCCGTAACCTTGAGCGAGCTACGATCTTTCTGCGAGAACTTGCGGGCTCGCGAATACGACGCGGTCGTCGATACGCAGGGGTTGCTCAAGAGCGCGGTCATCACGCGTATGGCGCATGGAATGCGATTCGGGCTCGGCTGGAAAGCTTCTCGTGAGCCTCTGTTTGCCTTCTACGATAAGACGTTCGACGTGCCCTGGAACGTGCACGCGGTGGAGCGGAATCGCACGCTTGCGGCTCGCGCGCTCGGTTACAACCCCGGGGTTCCTGTCGACTATGGGATCGAGGCGGAGCCGAGGTCGTTTGCCTGGCTTGAGAGCTCGCCCTACTCGGTGCTCATTCATGCAACGAGCGCCCGCGCAAAATTATGGCCCGAGCGAGACTGGATTGCGCTGGGCAGGATCCTGACGGCCGACGGCGCGCGCTGCGTGCTGCCGTGGGGCAGCGAGGATGAGCATGCACGAAGCACACGCCTCGCCGCGAGCATCCCTGAAGCGATTGTCCCGCCTGAGCTCGCCGTCGGCGAAATCGCTTCGCTTCTTGCCGGCGCGCGCTGTGCGGTCGGACTCGATACCGGCTTCACGCACCTTGCGGGTGCCCTCGGCTTGACCACCGTTGGCATTTACGTCTCCACTGATCCTCACGCGACAGGGCTCTACGGCTGCAGGAGTGCCGCAAACGTTGGCGGACGCGGCGCGAGTCCGAGCGTAGAAGAGGTCGTCCGCGTGCTGAGTCAGCTGCCGCAATGACTTTCATACGCGCCGTGTACACCGCCGTCGTTTACGCGATCCTTCCCGCGGCGCTCGCGAGGCTCCACCTGCGTGCCCGGCGGGAGCCGGGTTATGGCGAGCATGTGGGAGAACGATTTGGACACTATGGATCGAAGCCCGCTGCACAGCCAACCCTATGGCTGCACGCGGTATCGGTTGGGGAAACGCGAGCCGCCGAGCCGCTCGTGAAGGACTTACTCGAACGTTATCCGGATCACCGTTTATTGTTGACGCACATGACGCCAACCGGACGGCGGACCGGCGAAGAGCTATTCGGCGATCGCGTGACGCGCGCATATCTTCCTTACGATTATCCCGGAGCAGTTTCCCGTTTCCTCCAGCATTTCGCGCCGCGCGCCGGCGTGCTGATGGAAACAGAGATCTGGCCGAATCTCATCCACACGTGCAGCGCGCGCGGCATTCCGCTCTATCTCGTGAACGCACGCATGTCCGAAAAGTCATATCGCGGCTATGCGCGGTTCGCGCGACTCGTGCGCGACAGTCTTCGCTGTCTGACCGCCGTCGCCGCCCAGAGCACTTCCGATGCCATGCGCCTCCAGGCGCTCGGCGCGGACCATGTCGCGGTAACGGGCAATCTCAAATTCGACGTGTTGCCGACAGCGGCGCAAATCGAGCTTGGCGCCGACTTTCGCGCAAGCTATGGCGCAAGACGGGTGCTGCTTGCGGCGAGTACACGTGAAGGTGAAGAGGCGTTGCTGCTGGATCAGCTTGCGAGTCTGCCCGCCGCGGTCCTGCTTGTGATCGTGCCGCGGCACCCGCAGCGCTTCGATGAAGTTGCCGCGATGCTTGAAAAACGCCGCATCCCGTATACCCGACGCAGCGCAGGCGTCGCCGTGTCACCCGAAATTCGGGTGGTGCTCGGAGACACGATGGGTGAAATGGTCGCGTATTACGCGGCCGCCGACGCCGCTTACATCGGCGGCAGCCTCCTGCCTTTTGGCGGACAGAATCTCATCGAGGCCTGCGCGGTAGGCACGCCCGCCCTTATGGGGCCGCACACGTACAATTTTTCCGAAGCTGCGCAGGCGGCGATCGATGAAGGCGCGGCACTGAGGGTCGACACTGCGGCCGCGCTCATGGAGGCCGCCTGTAGACTCCTGGGCAATTCCGATGCGCTTGTGCGCATGAGCGCGCGCGGACGCGGCTTCACCCGGGCACATCAGGGTGCGACACAGCGCACGCTCGACGTGATCGGCCTTACGGCTTTGCGTTGAGCGGGCGCTCCAGCGCGGGCGACTTTCCGTTTGCCGCGCTTCGGTCGAGCCACACATTCACGGCTGCAAGATCGTCTTCGGTGAGCTCACCGATCGCGGCTTCGAGCCGTAGCAGCGAGAGAATGTAGTTGTATTTCGACTGTGCGAGATCGCGCCGCGCGCTGAAGAGAAGCTGCTGCGCATTGAGAACGTCGACCTGGGTGCGTACGCCGACTTCCTGACCCAATCGCGTGCTCGACAGCTGGCTTTGAGTCGATACCAGGGCGGCTTCCAGCGCGCGTACCTGCGCGGTGCCGCTCGTTATGCCGAGAAAAGCCTGACGTGCGCTGAACTCCGCAGTGCGTCTCGCATTTTCGAGGTCATGCCGCGCGCGGTCTTCATTTGCGATTGCTTCGCGCACACGCGAGTTGATCGCTCCGCCCTGGTATATCGGAAGCGCCAACTGCACGCCGAAGACTGCGCTGCGTGTGTCCGATGCCGAGGCGCTGACGCTGGCCGACCCGGAGCCGGATTCGGACAGCGTGGCGAAGGCGTCGAACGTCGGATAATGTGCACCCCGGTTCCGCGCAATCTCCTGGGTTGCGAACGCGAGACCGCTCGACGCGATTCTCACCTGCAGATTTCCGCGGGTGGCCAAGTCCACCCAGGGATCCATGCGTGCGGGCTCCGGAGACTTCATCGTGAACTGCGGTCCCAGCGGCGCGAGCGGCGGCGCGCCGCGGCCTATGACCTGCTCGAGGGCGCGCTGTCGAAGCTCGCGGTCATTGCGCGCAGCAATTTCCTGGGCATTCGTAAGATCGAAACGCGCCTGCGCTTCGTGGGTATCCGTGATGGTCGCAGTGCCGACTTCGAAATTACGCCGCGCCTGTTCGAGCTGCTGGCCGATTGCGGTTTTCTGCGCTTCCGCAAACGCAACGCTGTCCTGCGCGAGCAGAACGTCGAAGTACGCCTGCGCCACCCTGAGTATCAGATCCTGGGATGCAAGCGCAAGCTGTGCATCCGCCTGCTCCACCTGAGTGAACGCCTGATCGTAGACGATCATGTTCTGCCTGCGATAGATCGGCTGCGTCACTGACAGCGAAACGCCGGTAGACCCGAACTCCGCATTGCTCCGCGGCGCGCTCGAATCGCGGAAGCGCGTATTGCGATCGTTGTACTGTGCGGATACCGAGAGCGAGGCGAGCGGCAGAAGACCGGCGCGCGCCTGCGGTATGCGCTCCTGCGCCGCCGCCCAGGTCGAACGCGCACCGGCGTATGCGGTATCGGAGCGCTGGGCCTGCCTGAAAACATCGATAAGATCCGCCGCGCGTGCAGCCGGAGCACAGGTAAGCCAGCACGCGATCGCGAGCGGCGGAAACCAGCGCGTCATTTTTGAGAGTGCATCGCGGACTTCGCTTCAGACGCGAATCAGAATACGAAACGCTCGGGCTGAGGCGCGTTCTTCAGCGGTGTGATGCAGGTCTCGAAGAGGTTGAGCGTATTGAAGGCGCCGCCGCCGGCGTGCGTCACGAGCTGCGCTTCCATGACCGCGGGCTCTCCGACCACCGCGAGCAGGCGCCCGCCGGGTTTGAGACTCGTTTTGAATTCCGGCGCGAGCACGGGAACCGAGCCCGTGAGGACGATTGCGTCGTACGGTCCCCTTTTATTCCAGCCGCGCGCGGCATCGCCGGTATCGAGGCTCACGTTCGTGATGCCGTGTGCCGCCAGATGCGCGGCCGCATCGCGCGTAAATTCGGAAACGATGTCGACACTGCACACATGGCCGCCCAAGCTCGCCAGAAGTGCCGTCATGTAGCCGCTGCCGGTGCCGACTTCGAGAATGTGGTCTTTCCTGCTCAATCCGAGCTCCTGCACCATGCGGGCCTCGAGCTTGGGCTGAAGCATTTTCTCGCCGTGGCCCAACGGGATCTCCATGTCGAAGAAAGCAAGCGCGCGATATGGGGCAGGGACGAACTCTTCGCGGCGCACTCTTAGCAGCAGGTCGAGCACGCGCTGATCCAGCACCTCCCACGTGCGGATCTGCTGCTCGATCATGGTGATACGCAGGCGCTCGATGTCGCTGTCGGGAATCATTAGAGGGGAGGAAAGCGGTTGCGAGCTTGAAATTATCCCATAATTCAATTAGCGTTCACATCTCACGCAGGGGTCCTCGCCAGTTGATCTACAACTCGATTGCGCGGGGTGAGACAGACCCTCTGAACCTGATGCGGGTAATGCCGACGTAGGGAAGCGTGGTGACGGCACTCAAGCCCGTCACCGTTGCTCCAACGTCCACGAAGTGAGGATGGCCAGTCAGCCGGCCGGTCCATTCTCGTTGGAATGTTCAAGGAGCAAGATCGATGAATGCCAATCCCCAGTTTCTGAACGCAGACGCAGTCGTCGACGAAGCCGCAGTTCAGGCGTTGCCGAATTCTTCGAAGGTTTACGTCGAAGGCTCGCGTCCCGACGTCCGCGTTCCGATGCGCGAGATCAGACAGTCGGACACGCCCGCCGAGTTCGGCGCGGAAAAGAACCCACCGGTCTACGTATACGACACGTCGGGTCCTTACACCGATCCCAACGCGCGCATCGACATTCGTTCCGGGCTCGCCGCGCTGCGCGCGCCATGGATCGAAGAGCGAAACGATACCGACGAGCTCCCGGGTCCGACTTCTACATACGGCCAGGAACGGCTCGCCGATGCGAAGCTTGCGACGCTGCGCTTCAACCTGCATCGCAAGCCGCGCTGTGCGAAGCCGGGTATGAACGTGACACAGATGCACTACGCGCGGCGCGGGATCATTACGCCGGAGATGGAGTTCATCGCCATTCGCGAAACACAACGGCGCGACGGGCTGCCCGATCTGGTGACGAAGCAGCATGTCGGCGAGAGCTTTGGTGCGGCGATACCGAAGACCATCACCCCCGAGTTCGTGCGAGACGAAGTGGCGCGCGGGCGCGCCATCATCCCGAACAACATCAATCATCCGGAAAGCGAGCCGATGATCATCGGTCGCAATTTCCTGGTGAAGATCAATGCGAACATCGGTAACTCCGCATTGGGCTCGGGCATTCAGGAAGAAGTCGCGAAAATGACATGGTCGACGCGGTGGGGCGGCGACACAGTGATGGATCTTTCGACCGGCAAGCACATCCACGAGACTCGCGAGTGGATCGTGCGCAATTCGCCGGTGCCGATCGGCACCGTGCCGATCTACCAGGCGCTCGAGAAGGTAGACGGCAAGGCCGAAGAGCTCACGTGGGAAATTTATCGCGACACGCTGATCGAGCAGTGCGAGCAGGGCGTCGACTACTTTACGGTGCACGCGGGCGTGAGACTGCCGTTCATTCCTATGACGGCCAAACGCTTGACGGGGATCGTGTCGCGCGGCGGCTCGATCATGGCGAAGTGGTGCCTCGCGCATCACAAGGAAAGCTTCCTCTACACGCGCTTCGAGGACATCTGCGAAATCCTGAAGCAGTACGATGTTGCGTTCTCGCTCGGAGACGGGCTGCGGCCCGGCTCGAATTACGACGCGAACGATGAAGCGCAAATCGCGGAGCTGAAGACGCTCGGGGAGCTGACCGATATCGCCTGGAAGCACGACGTGCAGGTCATGGTCGAAGGGCCAGGCCATGTTCCGATGCAGCTCATCAAGGAGAACATGGAGCTCCAGCTCAAGTACTGCAAGGAAGCGCCTTTCTATACCCTTGGGCCGCTGACGACCGATATCGCGCCGGGGTACGACCACATCACTTCCGCGATCGGCGCTGCGATGATCGGCTGGTATGGAACGGCGATGCTGTGCTACGTCACGCCGAAGGAGCATCTGGGCCTGCCCGACAAGGAAGACGTGAAGGACGGCATCATGGCGTACAAGATCGCCGCGCACGCCGCCGACCTCGCGAAAGGCCACCCCGGCGCGCAGATTCGCGACAATGCGCTTTCGAAAGCGCGCTTCGAATTTCGCTGGGATGACCAGTTCAACCTCGGGCTCGATCCGGACAAGGCCCGCGAGTTTCACGATGAAACGTTGCCGCAGGAAGGTGCAAAGCTCGCCCATTTCTGCTCCATGTGCGGCCCGCATTTTTGCTCGATGAAAATCACGCAGGACGTTCGCGAGTACGCAGCCAAGCAGGGTCTCGCAGACGAGCAGGCGCTGGAGCATGGGATGCAGGACAAGGCAAAACAGTTCGTCAAAGAAGGCGCCGAAATCTACAAAAAAATGTAGTGGCGTTGGTGAGCGAGGGTT
>JBKJPI010000606.1:0-12908 GCA_046595235.1 Burkholderiales bacterium
CGGGAAGCGCGTCAAAGCGCTCAAGGAAAAGCTCACCCGCATGCAGGCCCAGCGCGCGGTTCAGCGCCGCGCGCGCGAGCGTGCGAACGTATATTCAGTCTCGCTCGTCGGGTATACCAATGCCGGCAAGTCGACGCTCTTCAACCGCCTCACCCACGCCGGTGTGCGTGCGGCTGACCAGCTTTTCGCAACGCTCGATACGACGACACGGCGCGTGCGCACGACCAGCGAGCGCACGTCTGTCGTTTTGTCCGACACGGTGGGGTTCATCCGCGACCTGCCGCACACGCTGGTTGCGTCTTTCCGCGCGACGCTCGAAGAGACTGTCCACGCCGATCTCCTGATGCACGTGGTCGATGCGAGCAGCCCCGACCGTGACGCGCAGATCGAAGCGGTGAACTCGGTACTCGCCGAGATCGGCGCTGACGCGATACCTCAGCTGCTCGTCATGAACAAGATCGATCTCACGCAACTTCCGCCCCGCGTGCAGCGGGACGAATATGGTAAAGTTGCGCGAGTTTGGATCAGCGCGGAATCGGGGTCAGGGCTCGATTCAGTGCGCCAGGCCTTAGAAGAATTCGCTTCCGCCGCGCTTCCCCTGGCCCGGGACCAACGTCCCGCGGCGGCATAACACATAGCATCCGGGTCTTTCATGTTTGGTACAGTACGGTCGGCTTGCGTCTATCTCCGGCAGCGCGCGCTCGGGGCAATGGGTGCACTCATGTCGCTCAACGATCCTCAGTGGGGCCGGCGTCCGGGTGGCAACCAGGGGCCTCCCGATCTCGAAGAGCTGTGGCGTAATTTCAACCGCAAGCTCGAAGGCCTCTTCGGGCGCCGCGGCGGTGGTGAGGCACCCGGTCCCGGCTTGAGCGGTCCGCGCCGCTGGGGCGGTATCGGGCTTCTTGCTGCGCTCGTCGTCGTGATCTGGCTCGCGAGCGGCTTCTACATCGTGCCGGAAGGTCAACGCGGCGTGGTGCTCCGCTTCGGCCGCTTCGTCGAAACGACAATGCCCGGCCCTCGCTGGCACTTTCCGTATCCGATCGAGTCCGCCGAGGTCGTCAACCTGCTCGGCGTGCGCACGGTCGAGATCGGCTACCGCAATAATGTCAAAAGCAAGGTGCTCAAAGAGTCGCTCATGCTGACCGACGACGAGAACATCATCGACGTCCAGTTCGCCGTGCAGTATGTGCTGAAAAGCCCGAACGACTATCTCTTCAACAGCCGCGAACCCGACGAAGCCGTGCTTCAGGCCGCGGAGACTGCGGTGCGCGAAGTCGTAGGCAAAAGCAGCATGGACTTCGTTCTCTACGAAGGCCGCGCTGAGGTTGCCGACCGCGCACACCGGCTGGTACAGGCAATTCTCGACCGCTACGGCAGCGGCATCCAGATCAGCCGCGTGACGATGCAGAACGCGCAGCCGCCTGAGCAGGTTCAGGCGGCGTTCGACGATGCAGTGCGCGCAAGCCAGGACCGGGAGCGTCAGAAGAACGAAGGCCAGTCCTACGCGAACGATGTGATTCCGAAAGCGCGCGGTGCCGCGGCACGCCTCAATGAAGAGGCGGAGGGCTATAAGGCGCGCGTCGTCGAGCAGGCCGAAGGTGACGCGTCGCGCTTCCGCCAGATCGCGCCGGAGTACGCGAAGGCGCCGCAGGTCACGCGAGACCGCATGTATATCGAAGCGATGCAGCAGATCATGTCGAACACGAGCAAGGTTCTCGTTGACCAGAGGAACGGCAGCAACCTTCTTTACTTGCCGCTGGACAAGCTGATGCAGTCGACTGGAACGGCGACGCCTGAAACCGCGAAGCCCGCTGAAGCGGCGCCGCCGCAGGAACCCGCAACCGCACGCAGCCGTGAAGCGTTCCGCAGTCGCGAGAGGGAGACCCGCTGATGAAGCGAAATCTCGGAGCCGTCGTGGTGGTATTCGTGGCGCTGCTCATCGTAGCGTCGCTCTCGCTCTTCGTGGTCGACCAGCGCCAGAACATTCTGGTCGTGCGACTGGGTGAAGTCGTTCGCGTCGTCACCGCGCCGGGTCTTTACGCCAAGATCCCGTTCCTCGACAACACGCGCGTACTCGACACCCGCATTCTCACGATCGATACGGCGGAGCCAGAGCGATTCCTCACCTCTGAAAAGAAGAACGTCCTCGTCGATCTTTTCGTGAAATGGCGCATCACCGACGCACGGCTGTACTTCGTGAGCGTCGGCGGAGACGAAGCACGCGCGCGCACGCGTCTTCTTCAAACGATCAATGCAAGCCTGCGCGCTGAATTCGGGAATCGCACCGTGCACGAAGTCGTATCCGGCGAGCGCGACAAGATCATGGATTTCATGCGCGAGAAGGCAAACGAGGACGCCCAGACGATCGGTGTTCAGGTGCTCGATGTCCGGGTGAAGCGTGTGGATCTTCCGCAGGAAGTAAGTGAGTCTGTATACCGCAGGATGGAAGCCGAACGGAAGCGCGTGGCAAACGAGCTTCGATCGACGGGATCCGCAGAATCGGAAAAGATCCGCGCTGACGCTGACCGGCAGAAAGAAATCATACTGGCTGAAGCGTATCGTGATGCGCAACGCCTGAAAGGTGAAGGCGACGCACGGGCGACGAACATCCATGCGCGCGCGTACGAAGCGAATCCCGAGTTCTTCGCCTTCTACCGCAGCATCGAAGCCTACAAGCAAAGCTTCAAAGGCAAGAACGACGTGCTGGTGCTCGAGCCGAACTCGGAATTCTTCAAGTATCTCAAGTCGGGCGGCCGGGGCGGGAAGTAGGGCGGTGCGCGGGTCGGTACCCCGCAGCGCACCGCGGTGGCCGGAGAATCGCCGTACGTGAGCAATACACTGCTCACCGCCATTGCCCTCATGCTCGTGATCGAAGGCGTGCTGCCTTTCCTGGTGCCGTCGCTATGGCGCGAGACCTTCAGGCGCCTCACCGAGTTGAGCGACGGTCAGATCCGCTTCATCGGATTGACCTCGATGGTCGGCGGGCTGCTTCTGCTCTACATCGTGCGGCCCTGATCCGCACGCTTATAATCAACCGGTTTTTGTCGGCATTCGTTCGTCATGCGCGCGTGGCTTCTTCCTGAATACATCGAGGACATCCTGCCGGCGGAGGCCGCCCGGATCGAGCGCCTGCGCCGTGAGGTCCTCGATCTTTTCGAAGTCCACGGCTACGAGCTCGTCATGCCGCCGCTGCTCGAGTACGTCGAATCGCTCCTCACGGGCACCGGGCACGATCTCGATCTGCAGACGTTCAAGCTCGTCGACCAGCTCTCCGGACGTACTCTCGGCGTGCGCGCGGACATCACGCCTCAGGTGGCGCGGATCGACGCGCACCTGCTCAACCGCAGCGGCGTGACGCGGCTGTGCTACGCCGGCAGCGTTCTGCACACTGTGCCGAGCGGCACGAACCGCACACGCGAGCCGCTTCAGATCGGCGCCGAGCTCTACGGGCACGCAGGTATCGAAAGCGACGTCGAAATTCAGCGTCTCATGATGCGCGCGCTGGAACTGGCCGGGCTGGACGCCTTATATCTCGACATTGGTCACGTCGGTATCTTCAGAAGCCTCGTGCGCCGCGGCAGGATCGAGCGCGAGCTCGAGTCGGAGCTCTTCCGTGCGATCCAGGGCAAGGACCTTCCAGCCTTGGGCGAGCTCACGAGGAGCCTTTCACGCAGCACGCGCGAGGCTTTACTGGCGCTCCCCGAGCTCTATGGCGGCGCTGAAGTTCTGGTGGCGGCGGCCAAGCGACTGCCGGCGCACGATGAGATTACCGCTGCCCTTCGTGATCTGAAGGCGCTTTCAAATGCGCTGAGCGACGTCGCTCGCGTTCGATGTTTCGATCTCGCGGAGCTTCGCGGATATCACTACCACAGCGGCGTTGTGTTCGCAGTCTATGCCGAAGGCCAGCCGTATGCGATCGGCCGCGGCGGCCGCTATGACGAAGTCGGTAAGGCCTTTGGACGCGCGCGTGCCGCTACGGGCTTCAGCCTCGATCTGCGTGAAGTTGCGGCCTTGGGTCCGCCCGAAACGGCGCCTGCGTGTGTGCTTGCGCCGTATGCGCCTTCCGATGCAGCGCTCTCGCGTCGGGTTGCAGCACTGCGCGCCGCGGGCACGCCAGTCGTCACGGAACTGCCGGGGCACGACCGCTCGCGAGCGGAGCTCCAGTGCAATAAACGCCTCGTGCGCCGTGCCGGCCGCTGGGTCATTGAAAAGGTGAGCTAAGGCTTATGGCAAAGAACGTGGTCGTCGTCGGTACGCAATGGGGCGACGAAGGTAAGGGCAAAATCGTCGACTGGCTGACCGATCATGCGGAAGGGGTCGTGCGTTTTCAGGGTGGCCACAATGCAGGCCATACACTGGTCATCGCCGGTAAGAAAACCGTGCTGCATCTCGTGCCTTCGGGAATTCTCCGCGACAAGGTTGCGTGCTACATCGGTAACGGCGTCGTGCTCTCACCCCAGGCGCTGCTCGAAGAAGTCGGCACGATCGAAAGCGCAGGCGTCGAAGTCGCTTCACGCGTCAAGATCAGCGAAGCGTGCCCGCTCATTCTGCCGCATCATGTCGCGCTCGATCATGCGCGGGAGGCGGCCAAAGGCGCCGGAAAGATCGGCACGACCGGCCGGGGCATCGGCCCCGCTTATGAAGACAAGGTGGCGCGGCGCGCGATCCGGCTCCAGGATCTCTTTCACCGCGAGCGTTTCGCCGCCAAGCTCGGCGAAGTTCTGGACTATCACAACTTCGTTCTGAAGAATTACTTTCGCGCAGATACGGTCGACTTCAACGAAACACTCGATCAGACGCTCGCGTTTGCGGACCGTATCAAACCGATGGTTGCCGACGTGCCGCGCCTTCTCTATGAAGCGCAGCGCGCGGGGAAAAATCTTCTTTTCGAAGGCGCACAGGGAACGCTGCTCGACATCGATCACGGTACCTATCCGTACGTCACCTCCAGTAATTGCGTCGCCGGCGCTGCGGCGGCGGGCGCAGGCGTGGGTCCTCAGTCGCTTCAGTATGTGTTGGGCATTACCAAGGCCTACACCACTCGCGTCGGGTCAGGGCCGTTCCCGACCGAGCTCGACGACGATGTCGGCCGCCAGCTTGCAACCCGCGGGAACGAATTTGGTTCCACCACCGGGCGGCCGCGCCGCTGCGGCTGGTTCGACGCTGCCGCGCTGAAGCGGTCGATCCAGATCAACGGCGTATCCGGATTGTGTGTCACCAAGCTCGACGTCCTCGACGGCATGGAGCAACTGCAGCTTGGCATCGGTTATCGCTGCGACGGCGTTGACAGCGACATCCTGCCGTTCGGCGCCGAGATGCTGGCGCAGTGCGAGCCGGTGTACGAAGAGCTTTCGGGATGGACCGGAAGCACGGTGGGGCTGACGCGCTACGAGGAGTTGCCGAAAGCGGCGAGGTTGTACCTGGAGCGGATCGAGGCGATCTGCGGCGTGCCGATCGACCTCATCTCAACGGGCGCCGACCGCGAGCAGACCATCGTGCGGCGGCATCCATTTGAATAACTCGGATTCCGCAACTGCCGGCGTTCAACCGTGCTCGGGTCCAGGCCGCATGTCCGGCCCGCGATGCCGGTTCCTGAATCCTGAAGTTCTGGTGCCGAGGAAGGGACTCGAACCCCCACAGTGTTACCACCGCTAGCACCTGAAGCTAGTGCGTCTAC
Source organism: Burkholderiales bacterium (assembly GCA_046595235.1). Lineage (GTDB taxonomy): Bacteria > Pseudomonadota > Gammaproteobacteria > Burkholderiales > SG8-41 > JAQGMV01. Next base: position 5,678 of record JBKJPI010000606.1, read on the forward strand.
CAATTCCGCCACCTCGGCACGGGCCGGAATTCTAACTGAAGGTGTAAACGGATACAAATGAAGCGCGAGCAACGAACAGGACCAGCGCGCCGCGTGCGGCGCACCCCGACGAAGACGGGACTTCGCGCGCGCGACCCGAACTACGAGCGCGAACGCACGCGCTATGAAGAGCCGCTCCCGAGCCGCGAATTCATTCTCGAAACGCTGCACGATCAAGGCGTACCGATATCCGAAGACGATCTCGCCGAGCTGCTCGAGTTAAAGCGCACTGAGCGCAACGCCTTTCAGCGCCGTCTTGGTGCGATGGAGCGTGACGGCGAGCTCATGCGCAATCGAAAAAACGATATCTGCGTCGTGTCGAAGCTCGACCTGGTACGTGGACGTGTGCAGGGCCATCCGGAAGGTTACGGCTTCCTCGTACGCGATGAGGATGGGCCGGATCTTTTCCTGGGCTTCGGCGAGATGCAGAAGGTGCTGCACGGTGACCGGGCAATGGCGCGCATCGCCGGCCTCGACCGGCGCGGCCGGCCGGAAGGCAAGATCGTGGAAGTCATCGAGCGCGCGCAGCGTCGCATCGTCGGGCGCCTTCGCAGCGAGCACGGAATGCTCATCGTCGTCCCCGAGGACAAACGGATCAACCGCGACTTCCTGATCCCGGCGGATGAAACCTCGGGCGCAGCGCCGGGCCAGGTGGTGACAGTCGAGATCGTGGTTCAGCCCGCGAAACACGTTCAGCCGGTGGGGCGCGTAGTTGAAGTGCTCGGAAACTACGCGGACCCCGGGATGGAAATCGAGATCGCGCTTCGAAAGCACGATCTTCCGCACGTCTTCTCACGCGAAGTGGAGCGTCTGTGCGAAATCTTCCCCTCCGAAGTTACGGAAGCAGATCGCGACGGGCGTGTGGATGTGCGAGGACTTCCTCTCGTTACAATCGACGGTGAAACCGCGAAGGATTTTGACGACGCCGTGTACTGCGAGCCGCTCAAGGCGACTCGCGGTCGAGCGAAAGGGGGTTACCGGCTCATCGTGGCGATAGCGGACGTGAGTCACTACGTCACTCACGATGACGCGCTCGATCGTGAGGCGCAAGGGCGCGGTAATTCGGTGTACTTTCCGCGCCGCGTAATTCCAATGCTGCCCGAGCGCCTTTCGAACGACCTGTGCTCGCTCAAGCCGCATGTCGAGCGCCTATGCATGATCTGCGATATGGAGCTTTCGGCTGAAGGCGAAATCACGGCTTACAAGTTCTGTCAGGGCGTGATGCTGTCGCACGCGCGGCTTACGTATACCGCCGTCGCGCAGATGATCGAAGAACCGAATGGCGAGGCCGCGCAGCGGCATCGCGCACTGGTGCCTAACATCGAGAATCTCTACCGCGTTTTCAAACTGCTGGTGAAATCGCGGCAGCTCCGCGGCGCGATCGACTTCGAGACGGTCGAGACTCAGATCATTTTCGATGATGTCGGGAAGATCCAGCGCATCGTTCCGGTACGCCGAAACGACGCGCACAAGGTGATCGAGGAATGCATGCTGGCGGCAAACGTCTGCACCTCTGACTTTCTGAAGAAACGCAAGCAGCCGATGTTGTACCGGGTGCACGAGGGGCCGACCAAAGAAAAGCTCACTGCGCTGCACGAATTTCTGAAAGGTTTTGGATTGTCATTGTCTGGTGGGGACACGCCGGAGGCGAAGGATTACGCCAAGCTTCTCGCCCGTGTCAAAGATCGCCCCGACGCGCAGCTCCTTCAGACCGTGATGCTGCGTTCCCTTCAACAGGCTGTTTACAGTCCTGACAACGCGGGCCACTTCGGTCTCGCCTACGAAGCGTACACGCATTTCACGTCACCGATCCGCCGCTATCCTGATCTTCTCGTTCATCGTGCCATCAAGTCGGTGCTCGCGCGCAAGCGTTACAACCCGGGCGACTGGCACGTGCTGGGCGCTCATTGCTCGCGAACGGAGCGCCGCGCGGACGATGCGACGCGCGACGTCACCAACTGGCTCAAGTGTTACTACATGAGGGACCGCGTAGGCGAAACTTTCATGGGCAGCGTAAGTGGAGTTACTGCATTCGGCGCTTTCATCTCGCTCGACGACCTCTACGTCGAAGGTCTTCTGCACATCTCCGAGCTCGGCAAGGACTATTTCCATTACGACCCCATCAAGCACCAGCTCATGGGAGAGCGCACCAAGCAGCGCTACCGCCTGGGCGATCGGGTCAAGGTAAAAGTCGTTCGCGTCGACCTCGATACGACCAAGATCGATTTCGTGCTCGCGTGATGTCCGAAACGCGCGTCATCTACGGTTTCCATGCCGTCACGAGCCGTCTGCGGCAAAGCGGTGACAGTGTGAAGGAACTGTATGTGGATGCGGCGCGGGAAGACCGGCGCGTGCAGGATCTTCTCAAGGCAGCAGAAGGGCGCGGTGTTCGCATCATGCGCGTGGATGAGAAGCGCCTGGACGGCTTGACGCATCAGGCCCGCCACCAGGGTGTCGCTGCACGCGTCGAGATCGCGCGGCTTCCGACGCATATCGAGGACGTTCTCGAGGCACTTCAGGAGCCTCCGCTCCTCTTGATTCTGGACGGCGTAACCGACCCGCACAACCTCGGCGCGTGTCTGCGCGTGGCGGATGCGATGGGCGTTCATGCCGTTATGGCTCCGAAAGACCGCGCCGTGGGCGTGACCGCCGTGGTCTCCAAAGTCGCGAGCGGCGCCGCCGAAACCGTGCCTTACATCGCGGTCACGAACCTCGCACGCGCCATGCGTGAGCTCAAGGAGCGCGGCGTGTGGATTCTCGGTGCCGACGAGCGCGCGGAGCAGGACCTTTACGCAGGCAAGCTCACCGGTCCGCTCGCGTGGGCGCTTGGGGCGGAAGGCGAGGGCATGAGGCGCCTGACTCGGGAGCACTGCGATGAGCTGGTGCGAATCCCGATGCTCGGTACGGTTGAAAGCCTGAACGTCTCCGTTTCGGCCGGGATCTGCCTTTCGGAAACGCGTCGGCAGCGCAGGTAACGCTTTGTTTTTCGGTTGATTGCTGCGTATAATGCGCGCCTTCGGTCATGCACCTCGTGCTTTGTTGATCGAAGACGCAAGCGGGGGGAAACGCGCCCGGACACGGGCAGATTCGAGCCCAGACACGGGCAAATTCGAGCCCAAGCTTTTCGCGACACGCAGCCACTGAATATTCAAGGCTGTTGCCCTTGCCTCACCGTTCTCGCACGACGGTAGGCTTACCCATAAGGAGCTTTTCCTGATGCGACATTACGAAGTCGTTTTTATCGTTCATCCTGATCAGAGCGAGCAGGTCCCCGCAATGGTGGACCGTTATCGCCAGATGGTGACGGCGCGCACCGGCCGCATTCACCGCCTCGAGGACTGGGGCCGCCGCCAGCTCGCCTACCCGAACGACAAGATCCATAAGGCGCACTACGTGCTCATGAACATCGAGTGCGACACCGAGACGTTGAACGAGCTCGAGCACGCATTCAAATTCAACGACGCGGTTATCCGCCACCTGACGATCCTCATGTCGGACGCCGCCACCGCGCCGTCGCCGATGATGAAGGAAGAGAAATCGAGGGCGATGCCCACCACAGAGGAAGCTTCCAAGGCCGCTGCAGCGAGTGCTGCGAACGAGGCCGGGGCAGCTCCTGCATCTGCATCTGCATCTTCATCTGCATCTGCAGCGGCAGCGGCAGAACCGGCAGAGGCACAGCCGACTCCGGCGTAAGTGGACCTGAACGCGGTTTCGCTCACTGGCCAGCTCGCCGGCCTGGAACCGCTTCGTCACACACCCGCGGGATTGCCCCTGCTCAACTTCAAGCTCGCTCACCGCTCGATGCAGATCGAGGCGGGGTTCAGGCGGCAGGTGGAGTGCGAAGTGGCGTGTGTTGCACTCGGCGATGCAGCAGTGCAGCTCTCGAAGGTAAAGGCAGGGGCCGATGTAAAGGTCACCGGATTTCTGAATCGCAGGAACCGCATGAGCGCGCAACTCGTGTTGCACGCAACGCAAACGGAATTACTGAAGGAAACGAATCATGGCAATGATGAGCAGAGCAGCCCGCGCGCGGGCTAAGGCAAAAGCAAAACTCAAGGGCAAGGGTAAGGACAAGCGGGGCGGCGCACTCTTTCGCCGGCGCAAGTTCTGCCGTTTCACAGCCGAAGGCATCAAACAGGTTGATTACAAGGACATCGGTATCCTGAAGGACTTCATCAACGAGAACGGGAAGATCATTCCGGCTCGCATCACCGGCACCAAGGCGCGCTATCAGCGACAGCTCTCGGTCGCAGTCAAGCGTGCGCGCTTCCTCGCGCTGCTGCCCTATACCGACGTGCATTAAGGAGCAAATCGTGCAAATCATATTGCTCGAAAAAGTAACGAATCTTGGCGGACTCGGCGATGTTGTAAAAGTGCGCGACGGCTTCGCCCGCAATTTCCTCATTCCGCAGGGGAAGGCGAAACGCGCAACACGCGACAGTCTTGCTGAGTTCGAGCAGCGACGCTCGGAGCTCGAAAAAGCACAGAACGAGCAGCTCACGCTCGCGCAGGAAAAGGCATCAAAGCTCGAAGGCCTCGCGGTGCAGATCACACAGAAAGCGGGCGTCGACGGAAAACTTTTTGGATCCGTCACGAATGCCGACGTTGCCGAAGCGCTCAAAGCGCAGGGCTACGACGTCGCAAAAGCTGCGGTGCGCATGCCGCAGGGCCCGCTGAAGAGCGTCGGTGAGCACGAGCTCAAGCTTGCTCTGCATACGGACGTGGTCGTCTCTATCATGGTTTCGGTGGTCGGTGAGAGCTAACGCCGCGCGCTGAACCGCGCGTTTTTAGTGCACGAAAAAGGGCTGGCGACAGCCCTTTTTTTTGGTAAATTGAAATGGCTCCCAGTGACACACTCAAACGCATGAAAGGTGCGAAGCGCGTGTCGTTGTAACCGGATGATGCCCACCCATGGCCCAGGCACTCAGCTCCATCGTACGCGACGCGCAGGTCGAAGCTGCGCGCGTGCCGCCGCAATCGGTGGAGGCGGAACAGTCGGTTCTCGGCGGACTGATGCTCGACAACGGCGCGTGGGACAGGATTGCAGATGTCGTCGGTGAGGCCGATTTCTACCGTGCCGATCATCGCGCGATCTTCAGGCATATCGCGCAGCTCATCGAAGAGAACAAGCCGGCGGACGCCCTCACTGTCGCGGAGACTCTCGAGCGCAGCGGCAAGCTCGCGGAAGTTGGCGGCCAGGCTTACATCGGGTCGCTTGCACTCAATACGCCCAGTGCTGCGAACATCAGGCGTTATGGAGAGATCGTTCGCGAGCGCTCCGTCATGCGCAGTCTCGCGACCATCGGCACCGAAATCGCCGACTCCGCGTACAGCCCGATGGGCAAGGACGCAAGCGTCCTGATCGACGAGGCGGAAGCACGCATTTTCCAGATTGCCGAAGCAAGGTCAAAAGCACACCAGGGCTTCATCAAGATTGACCCGCTGCTCACTGAAACAGTCGAGCGGATCGACATGCTCTACAGCCGCGAGAACAAGAATGACGTGATCGGCGTTCCCTCCGGCTTCGTGGACCTCGACCGCATGACGTCGGGATTGCAGCAGGGGGAGCTCATCATCGTAGCAGGCCGGCCTTCCATGGGAAAGACGACCCTCGTCATGAACATGGCCGAGCATGTCGCGCTTTCAGAAAAACGCGCGGTCGGCGTATTCAGCATGGAAATGTCGGGGCCGCAGCTCGCGATGCGCATGATCGGCTCGGTCGGGCGCGTCGACCAGCACGAGCTTCGCACCGGCACGTTCAAGGAGGATGACTGGAGCAAGCTCGTCGAGGCGGTCGGCAAGCTCAACGAAGCGCAGCTCTACATCGACGACACCGCCGGGCTCAACGTGCTCGAGTTGAGGTCGCGCGCGAGGCGCCTGCACCGTCAGTGCGGGGGTCTCAGCATGGTGATCGTCGATTACCTGCAGCTCATGTCCGGGACGGGCGGCAGCCGCGAAGAAAACCGCGCAACCGAAATTGCGGAGATTTCGCGCTCGCTTAAAAGTCTCGCGAAGGAACTCAAAGTCCCGGTGGTGGCGCTGTCTCAATTGAATCGCAGCGTCGACTCTCGCCAGGATAAGCGCCCGATGATGTCGGACCTTCGCGAGTCCGGCGCCATCGAACAGGACGCTGACCTGATTCTCTTCATCTATCGGGACGAGGTGTACAACCCCGACTCGCCGCGCAAAGGCATTGCGGAGATCATCATTGCCAAGCAGCGTAACGGCCCTGTCGGCAAAATCGATCTCACCTTCATCGGCAAATTCACACGCTTCGAGAACTACGCCGGTGGCGACCGCTTCTAGCGGCGCGGCGACCCTAGCGCCCGTTCACCTCCGCCGCGCTCCATGTGCAAGGACGTAGCGCCGCAAAGCGTGCATAAATTGACAGACGGCGCCGCCGTGCCGATACTCCCGATGATGCCTCCGGAGCTTACACGCGCATGACGAATCTGACCGTCAACCCGACGATCCTGAAGACGGTTCCACTGTTTTCTCTTCTTTCAGACCACCAGCTCGCGGTGCTCTTCCCCGCGATCCAGCATCGGACCTACCCCAGGCATTCGTTCATGCTGCGGGCCGGCGAAAAGGCTGACGCCCTTTACATCATTCTGGCAGGTCGCGCCAAGGTGGTCGTCGACGACGGAGAGGGGAGGGAAGTCACGCTCACCGTCATCGGACCGAGCGAGTTCTTCGGCGAAATGAGCCTGATCGACGACAAGCCGCGTTCGGCGAGCGTCGAAGCCGTCGATGCCTGCGAGATCCTCTACATCTCCAAGGCCGCGTTCATGTCGTGCCTCAAGGACAATTTCGAAGTCGCAATGCTTATCCTGAGGGCGGTAGTCGGCCGGTTGCGGGAGGCTGACCGGAAAATAGCGAGTCTTGCCCTCATGGATGTTCACGGCCGTGTCGCGCGGCTTATCATGGAGCTCGCGCGGCAGGTCGATGATGACTGGGTGGTCGACACGGGCTCCGAGGAAATGGCGCGCATGGTCGGCGCATCGCGCGAGATGGTAAGCCGCGTGCTGAAGGAAATGCGCGACGGCGGCCTCATCCGCCGCGACAAGCGAAAGATCATCGTGCTCGATCGCGCGTCGATGGATCGCCGCAGCGCGACCGGACAGTGATTGCAGCCGGACGTGGCAGCCCGGCTTCTATTCCGTTCCTACTTCAGATTCTGACATGCAGTCAG
>JBKJPI010000660.1:0-4908 GCA_046595235.1 Burkholderiales bacterium
CGGGCGGAAGCGGAAGCGTCGAGATCGGCACAAGGTTCGTCTCTTCGCGCATGTCGAAAATCCACGAGAGCTTCGGCCAGTCCTTACCGTCGTCCTGCGTGCACTCGTCGGTCACGACCATGAGATCGCGCGAGAAGAGCGGCATTGCGGTGTGCGTGAAACCGTTGAACGGTGGTGAATAGTTGTAACGCGAGATTTCTTTCGGGTGCGCCTTGTCGCTGATGTCGAGTACCACGATGCCGCCGTCGAGATAGGCGACATACGCGCGGTCCGGCCGCTCGGGATACCAGCTGATGTTATGCGGACGATATCCGCTGTCGAACCGCGGATGACGGGGGAGCGGGGTTTCGCCTTTCTTCTGTCCGGGGTACCACCAGCGGCCGGCTTCGACCGGCTTCGAAGGATTGCGGATGTCGACGATGCGATAGATCTGATGGTCTTTCGGGTCGTTCGGCTCGAAGTCGTGCGCGCCTGACGCCATGTGAACGAACTCGCCGTCCACACACCACACGCAGTGAACGCCGAGGGAATGCGGGCCCGAAGCGTCGAAAAACGAAATCTGCTGCGGCGTCTCCGGCTTGCTGATGTCCCACAAGGCGAAGCCGGCGGGCGTAAGGCCGAACTCGCCACGGATCTGGTGCGAGACGATCATGTAATCGCCGACGACTTCGAGCGAGTTCGATCGCATTTTGCTGTGCGGAAGCTCGGTCTGAACGACGATCTTCGGTTTCTTCGGGTCGGTGACATCGACGCCGGTAAAGTTTTTCGGCGCGGATTCGTGCCCCAGCCACATGATGCGGCGGCCGTCCTTGGTCTTGCTCATCCCCATGCCTTCGCCGATGCCGCCGAAGCCGTCGAGCTCGTGCTGCGAGATCAGCTTCATGTTGAGCGAGAGCTCGTTGTGCGGCGATGCGCCGCGATTCATGGTCCCTTCAGCCATCTCTACTCCCGGGTGTCGTTTAGTGTGCCGTGGCGATGTTATCCCAATACGCATTCCTGCCCACAGGTTGCGGGTTGTGTCCCGGCTTAGTATCGTCACGGCATGCGACGCGCGCCCGCCATGGAATCCCGCACCGAGCTGACGCTGGAACGAGAGCGCCTTCGGCTGCAGGCTGAAATCAAGGCCTACCCGATGCCGATTCCTGCATGCGACGTCTATTTCAACAGCTTGCTCGAGCAGCGCAGCAGCGTGTGCGAGGCGCTTACGGCGCTCAGGGGCAGCAGGCCGCGTTGCTGAGACAGGTCCTTGCGCTCGGCTTCACGCAGACGATCGCGTGGGCTGCGTCGACGTATCTCATCGCCATTCTGGCGGCCCCGATCGCCCGGGATCTCGGCATCGCCGCCTCCACGGTGTTCGGCGCATTTTCTGTCGCGCTGATCGTCATGGCGATCTCGGGTCCATTCGCCGGGCGAGCGATCGACCGATGGGGCGGCCGCCGGGTGCTCGTGATCTCGAACTTCGTTCTCGCGTCAGGGCTGGTGATGCTCGGTTTCGCATCGAGTGTGCCGGCTTTGTTCGCCGCTTGGTGTGTGCTCGGGCTCGGCATGGCGCTGGGCCTCTACGAAGCGGCTTTTGCCGCGCTGGTGCGGCTGCATGGGTCCAACGCCCGCGGGCCGATCACCGGTATTACGCTCATCGCCGGGTTCGCGAGTACCGTCGGATGGCCGCTGACCGCGCTTCTCACCGAACATTTCGGATGGCGCGCGAGCTGTTTCGTCTGGGCGGCGCTGCATATCGCGATCGCGCTACCGATCAACGTGACATGCATTCCCTCCGGCGCATCGCGCGCGCGCGACGTCGTGCCTCCGGAGCCGCGCGAGGGCGACACCGCACCGGAGGCGCGTACGTGGAACACGTACTGGCGATCGTTCGTGCTGCTCGCACTCTTCGGTGCGCTGACGTCATACGTCACGTCGGCGATGGCCGCTCACTTACCGGGGCTTTTGCTTGCAGCGGGCGCGACCGCGGTTGCGGCGCTTACCGCTGCGGCACTGCTCGGTCCTGCGCAGGTTGCGGCGCGACTCATCGAATTCCTGGCCGCCCGCCGGTTTCGTTTCCATCCGTTGCTGACTGCGCGCATCGCCACGGCATGCCACCCGGTGGCAGGCATCGCCCTTGCGTTTTTCGGAGGCTCGCCGTACGCAGCATCGTTTTTTGCGATGACCCACGGCGCGGGGAACGGCATGATCACCATCGCCAAGGGTACGCTCCCGCTCGCGATATTCGGCCCGATTGGTTATGGGCACCGGCAGGGGCTGTTGAGTGTCGTGGGACGCGGCATGCAGGCGATCGCGCCTTTTACGTTCGGCGTGGTTCTGGAAGCGCAGGGCCCGCGCGTTGCATTGGGCCTGTCGGTGACGTTATCTATCGCCGCGCTGGCGGCCCTTATCGCGTTGCGGAAGCCCCAAAACGCATGAAAGCGTCAACGCGAACGTCCCAGCACCGTTATTGCGATTCATAAGCAGCGCGTTTCGCGCGCTGCACAAAGCCATAGGAGGCCGGAATGAAGAAGATCTACGTAACCTGTATCGCATCGGTGATGGCGCTGGGCGCGATGTCTGCGTTACCCGCTGTCGCGGCTGATTTGACCCCGGACGAGCGCAGCGAATTGCGCCAGCGAGCCGACGGGCTGTATGCCCAACGGCAGCGCGAACCGGGTTGGGACGGCGGCCAGCGGCGCGTCAACGACTCGCGCATGAACGACTCGCGCGGCGAGGTGCGTCTTAACCGTAATCGCGGCGAAGTGAAGGCCAAAGCGCACAGCGCCAAGAAGAAGACGGTAAGCAAGAGCAAGCGGGCGAAACATAAAGTGAAGCGCACCGCCAGGGACATGCCAGGCGCCCTCGTTCGGAAGTAGTAATTGCTAGGGAAGTGAGCGTAAGGCGCGGCCTCGGCTGCGCCTTACGCTTTTGAGCGCGGCGCCAATATGAGCCCGAGCGCGTCTCCCGAAGAATGTGCCGAAGTCATCCACAGCGAAATGCGCAAGTGGGCGACTTGGGTAGAGAACGCGGGCCTCGTGCGGGAGTAGGGCTACTTCACAACGCTCCACGGCTTCGCGCGGTCGAGTGCATACTTCTTAACGGCCTTCTCGTCGAAGTTGAAACCGAGGCCCGGCGTGGTGTGCAGGATCAGGTTGCCGTCCTTGTGTTCGAGCTGTTTGTCGATGAGCCGTCTGAAGTTGAGAACCTGGTCATCGATGAAGAACTCGACGTAACGCGCGTTCGGCGTGGCTGCAACGAGCGGCGCATGAACGTCGTGGAACCAGTGCGGGCACAGGGTGACGCCGTAGCCCGCGGCCATGGCCGCTATGCGCTTCCATTCCGTGATGCCGCCGCAGACCAACGCGTCCGTCTGGAGGATTTCCGCGCCGCGTTTGTCGAGCAGCTCCTTGTGGTACCAGCGGCCGTATGCGATCTCGCCGGTGGCAACGACGATCGGCGTCAGCTCCGCGAGCTTGGCATGACTGTCGATATCGTCGGGTCCGAACGGCTCTTCGATCCAGTACGGATCGTACGGCTCGTAGCGCTTCATGTAAGTAAGCGCTGTCGGCACGTCGCTCCACGCATTGTTCGCGTCGAGCATGAGGTGCACGTCGGCGCCGACGGCGTCACGCGCAGCTTCGATGCGGTCTTCTTCTTCGCTCGGCGAGAGCCGCCCGACTTTCATCTTTACCGCCTTGAAACCCAGCGCGACGTAGCCCGCAAGCTCTTCGCCGAGCATCTGCGGCGTCTTGTCGTCCACGTAGTAGCCGCCGCTCGCATAAGCGGGCACGCTCTCCGTAACGTATGCGCCCAGGTAAAGATGAAGCGGGAGCTTGGCCGTGCGCGCATTGAGGTCCCACAGCGCGGTGTCGAGGATGCTGATGGCGCGCATGGCGGCGCCCGAGCGTCCCTGAAGAAGCGACTCCTGGTACATCTCCTGCCAGAGCCCTTCGACGCGCAATGATTCCTGCCCGATGAGTCTCGGCGCAAGCAGCTCTTCAACGGCTATCTGGGCGATGCGTCCCCCGGCACTGCCGACGTAGCAGAAGCCGATGCCTTCCACACCTTCGGTTGAGCGCACTTTGACGAGACAATAGTCACGCGCGCTGACGGTGCGGGTAGCGAAAGACGTGACGGTGTCGAGCGCGACACGGGCGATGCTTACAGAGACGGATTCGATTTTGGCCATGGTGAACTCCCGGACGTAAGTCTTGCAGCAGGTTCATGCGCGTCGCGGACTTAAGCGCCGGCCGCGGTCGTAGTGTTCGTGAATAATGCAGATTAAAATAGCGAACCAATCGTGGAGTGTCGCATGGCCATCCCTCTGTTCCATCTTGCGTTTCCTGTAGACAGCATTGCCAAGGCCCGCGCTTTTTATGGTGACCTGCTCGGCTGTTCCGAAGGCCGGTCTGCCGAAGACTGGGTCGATTTCGACTTTTACGGCCACCAGATCGTCGCCCACCTGGCCCCTGACGAAGTCGGGCACCGGGCGACCTCCGCGGTGGATGGTCATCAGGTTCCGGTGCGTCATTTCGGCGCCATCCTCTCGATGGATCAGTGGCAGGAATTGGCCGACAAGCTCCAGAAAGCAGGCACGAAGTTCGTCATCGAGCCGCACGTGCGCTTTAAAGGCCAGGTCGGTGAACAGGCGACGATGTTCTTCCTGGACCCCTGCGGCAACGCGCTGGAATTCAAATCGTTCGCCGACATGACCCAGGTTTTCGCTCGAAATTGAAGATCCACTTCGGGCGGAGGGGCACGCACGAAAGTGTCAACCACTTTCGTCCGCTTTAGTTATAGTTAGCGAGGGCCTCGGGCAGCACCTTGGTGCCGAAAGAGGGATCTACGAAGACCGGGTGGTATGCAGGTTGCTGGTGTTACGTCGCCGTTGCAAGGTGAATCGGCTGGCTTTGCCAGCGATTCAGT
>JBKJPI010000143.1:0-3954 GCA_046595235.1 Burkholderiales bacterium
TGCAATTGCGACGGTCGCTGTTTTCGGAAGCTCGATCCGTTCGCTCGCGGTCTGGACGATGACGCTGCCGTCCCACGTGTGAACGATCACCACGTCGTCGCCGGAAACGCTGAAGCCGGTGCCTAACGCGCGGATCATTCCACGCGACGTTTCGAAGAGGAATGCGTCCGGACCGATCTTGGCGAGTTGCCCCGTCCACACGTGCGCATCGCCAGCCAACAGCCTCAGGTGACCGAGGCCGCGCTGCGGATGCGCTGGATCGAACTGGAAGCGCGCGATCAGAAGATGTGCGCGCTGCGCGAGCGTGATGCGGCTTCCGTCGCGAAGTGCGATAACCGCATGCGAGTCGGCAGCAGTAGAAATACTGTCGGCTTGATAGATAAGAGCACCCGGTACCAGTGTCCGTGCCAGACCGCCTGCGTCGGTCGCGCTAACGTTGCCGCCGAGCTCCATCACGCGCGCAGCGGCGACGCGGCGGGTTCTCTGCAGCGGCTGCGTACGTTCTTCTTCGGCGCAATCGTCGGCACAAAGCCGGGCATCGAATTCGGTACCGCGGATGCCGAGGATCACCGTCTCGGTCTCGAAGCGCACCGCACTCGGATTTGCCTTGCCGATGTCGCCCGTGACCGCGCGAAAGCCGCCTTTGACGAGGCCGAGCACCATGCCCTGAGGTGCCGTGTCAGAGTAGCTATCCAGCCGAAAAACCGTTTTGGGCCGCAGTGTGATACGCGTCTTGTCCCTGAACTCGAGCACCGCGTGGCTGTTCTGCGCGACGTTGATCACGTCTTTCTGCTCGAGTTTTTCTCCGGGCCCGAGAACGCGAGAAGGCTGACCCGCACGCTCGACGACGGCAGTGCCCTGCACGCTGACGACGTGTCCGACTTGTGCGAGGGCCGCTGGCGCCATAACCATGGCGATCACGGCGATCATAAAAACCACCCCCATCCCAACCTTCCCCCTGAAGGGGAAGGCGCAGGTCTCGTCGCGCTCAGCGCGAGCGTTACGTTGTAGGTGGATTCTCATCTGCACTCGCTCAGCGCCTGTCTTTCTTGCTCGGTATCGGTGTTATCGGGGGTCGCGGTGAGCAGCGCGCGTTCCTGCAACACGACGGATTCTCTCTGCGATAGTGCGTTCACCTGCGCGAAGCTCTCCTGCGTTGCGAATGCCGGTGCCACGGTCGTCGACAGCGCGTACGACGTCGGCCCCGCTACTGTCTGGAACGCGAAGCCGGAGGGCACGCTGAACGCCGTAAAGTCGCCGGTGCGACTCCCGTAGGTCAGGAACTCGAAGGCGCTGCCTTGCACGAATGGCGCGGATGTTTGTGTCACGATGAGCGCGCCGCCCATTGAGGCACTGCCCGTCACGTTGAGCACGTCGAAATCAACGCCGGGCGTGCGGCCCCCGAGTTCGATCGCCAGAACGCCGCCGGCGGTCTGCACATAGTTACCGGAGACGGTGAGCGTACCGGGCGACGCACCGGGCGCGACGGTGCCGCTGCTGGTGAACGTCGCCGCCCCAAGGCTCAAGGTTCCGTTCCCCCTGAGCACACTGAGTGGATTGTTCGTGAGGGGTGCGCCCGCGGTCGAGAACGTCGTCCCGGGCGCGAGATCGATGACGCCGCTGTTCGAGGGGAACGCGCTCGCCGCCAGCGTTCCCGAGAGCACGTTCATCGTGCCCGTATTCGTCATCGGCACGTCGAGCGTCTGCACGTCCGCGGAGCCGACGGCTTTGGTGAACGTCCCCGCGTTCGCGAATGCTTTGCCGTCAGCCGCGGCGCCCGCGAGCGTGATCGGCGCCGCATTCGTGGACGTGTCGGTGATGACGCCGGTGCCACGATTGATGAGCGTCGCCGCGCCGGCGCCTCCGAGTACGATACGCGACGCACCGCCGAGGTTCACCGCGCCGAAGTTGTCCCACAGCGCGCCGCCGCTCAACGCGAGCTCGGCGCTTTCAACAAGGTTTACGCGCCCCCGGTTACTCAAGGTCGCAGCGCTGATGGACTTCGCGGCAATGCCGGCGAGGTTGAGCACACCGCCCGATCCGACGGAGAGTGAACCACCCGGCATCGTGAAGCCATTGGTGGTGAGTGCGCCAGTCAGAACTGAAGCACCGCTGATAGTGGTCGTGCCGCTGACGGTTACACCCCCTGTATTTGAGAGGGTGCCGTTCAGTGCGAGATCGGTGACGCTGACGCCGCCTGCGCCCTGAAGCTCGCCGCTCGTAATCGAAAGCGTGGCACTCACCGAAGACGGGCTGGCGAGCGCGAGTGTGCCGGCAAGAACCACGTTCTCGGTGCTACGGAGCGAACCCGCTGCAAACGCGCCGGCCGGTAACGTCACGCTCAATGCCGCTGGCCGGTTGATGACCGCCTGCTCTGTCGCGAGCGGGGCGTGGCCGAGGCTCCAGTGGGTCGCTTCAGTCCACAGCCCACTGGCGTCGGTGATCCAGGAATTAACGCCTGGCCCGCCGAGGCCGATCAGATAAAACGATGGCCGGATAAGCGTATTGACGCCATTCGCGAACGTCTTCGAGATGTTGGTGAAATCACCGGCGACTGTGGCCGCGCTCACCAGTGCGAATGTATCGCCATCAGTCGCGATGTAACCGCCTGTTGTCGCGAGGCTCAGGGTTCCGCCAAGGGCGGCGCTGCCCGACACCAGAAGCTTGTCGAACTGCCCATTATCTTGTCCGGCAAGCCTTACGGCCACCGTACCGGTATTGGTCAGGTTGCCGAGCAGCGTCAATGTGCCGGTCGGGCCACCGTCGCTGCCCGGGCGCAGCGTGCCGTTGTTGGTCAGCGTGCTTCCGAAAAGCTCGATCGTGCCGCGCCCGCCGATCGTGCCGCTCGCGGTGTTTGTAAGCGCACCGTCGGTATTGAGCTGGGCGCCCGAAGCCACTTCGATCCTTCCGCTCTGAGAACCCCCGAACGCGGCGCTGAGCGTGCCTTGATTGACGTTGACCACACCGGCGGCGGGATTCGTCAAAGTGTGAACCAGGTTCACGAAACCGGCTGCGTCCTTGTCGAGCCTGCCGGAGTTCAGGATCGAACCGCCCGGATTGACGCCGAAAGGCTCCGTGCCCGCGCCATTGAGATTGAGCCGCCCGACATTCGCGAGCGTCGCGCCCGCGAGATCCATCAGGCCGCCGGCATTGACGTTCAGAACACCCCCCAGCGCATTCGTGAAAGCGTTCGCGCCGCTCAGCGTCAGTGGTCCATTCAGGTCGAGCCCCCCGGTGTTCAACCAGTTGCGCGAGGTCGTGATGCCGCTGATGGTGCTCGCGCCGGCGGTGACCAACTGCCCCGTGCCGTCCGACGAGGGCGCGACCAGCCCGCTCGAAGCGGTGAAAGGGCCGGTGATCGTCAGGTCGCCGTTAGATCGAGTAAGAAGGCCGCCGCTCATCGCGAGCCGCGGCAGGCTGCCGCTCCTCACGTCGAGAAAGCCGCCGGACAGCGCGATCGCATTCGAGGCGAGCGTGCTGTCGACCAAGACCGTGCCTCCGGACACGCTGACTGAATTCGCAACCATCGGGCCGCCAAACGTAACTGTTCCGCCAGAGATGCGGAACGCCGCACTCACGGCGGAACTCTGGGCGCCCAGCGTGAGCGCGCCGCCCGTGACGCTGAGGTTCTCCGACGACGTGACCCGGCGGGCGTTTTGCGGGTCGGCCGACACCGTAATGGTGTCGCTGATGCCGGGCACACCGACGTCCGGAATGAGCGCGTCTTCCCCGGCCGTCGGACGGTGGCCGAGACTCCAGTTCCCCGGTGTTTCCCAGGCGCCGGACATCGCGGTCCATTGGTTCACGACAGTGCCGAGTCGAAGTTCGTAACGCGTCGGAGCGCCGGCCGGCGCAGGCGCCGCGGTATAGAAGCTGCCGTAGCCCGTCGGAAAATTCTTCGTCGTAAAGTCGCCGGTAGCCGAGGCGAACGTGATCGGCGTGAAGGTGCTGTCC
>JBKJPI010000310.1:0-8714 GCA_046595235.1 Burkholderiales bacterium
GGATTCACGAACAGCCACATCGGCGCTCGCGCCAGCAGCGTGACCGGTGTGAAGTCTCTGACGGGGTCGTACGGCACTTTGACGTACACCGCCGGATTGATGGTGTGCGGCATGTCCGAAAGGATGATGGTGTAGCCGTCGGCGGGCGCTTTCGCTCCGAGCTCGGTGCCGATCATGCTGCCGGCGCCCGCACGGTTATCGACTACGAAGGGTTGCCCCATCGTTTCGGTCAGGCGCTGGCCGAAGAGGCGCGCGAGGATGTCGGAGCTGCCACCCGGCGCATACGGCACGATGAAGCGAATCGGTTTGTTCGGGTAGTCCTGCGCTGCCGCCGGGTAGGCAGCGACAAACGCCAGGACGAAACCCGCAACCGCGCGAATGCGCATCAGCCTTCGGTGTCGAGAAAACTCCGCAGACGCTCCGAGCGCGACGGATGGCGGAGCTTCCGCAGCGCTTTGGCTTCGATCTGCCGAATGCGCTCACGCGTGACGTCGAACTGCTTGCCGACTTCTTCGAGCGTGTGATCGGTGTTCATCTCAATGCCGAAGCGCATGCGAAGCACCTTCGCTTCACGCGGGGTCAGCGTGTCGAGAACATCCTTGGTCACACCACGAAGGCTCGCATACACCGCCGAGTCCGAAGGCGCCATCGTCGACTGATCTTCGATGAAATCGCCAAGGTGCGAGTCGTCGTCGTCGCCGATCGGCGTCTCCATCGAGATCGGCTCTTTCGAGATCTTGAGGATTTTGCGGATCTTCTCTTCCGGCATCTCCATCTTCTCGGCGAGCAGCGCGGGATCGGGTTCCTGCCCGGTTTCCTGGAGGATCTGGCGCGAGATGCGGTTCATCTTGTTGATCGTTTCGATCATGTGCACCGGAATGCGGATGGTGCGCGCCTGGTCGGCGATCGAGCGCGTGATCGCCTGACGAATCCACCACGTTGCGTAAGTCGAGAACTTGTAGCCGCGGCGATATTCGAACTTGTCCACGGCCTTCATGAGGCCGATGTTTCCTTCCTGGATCAGGTCGAGGAACTGAAGGCCGCGATTCGTGTACTTTTTCGCGATCGAGATCACGAGACGCAGGTTGGCCTCGGTCATCTCACGTTTGGCGCGGCGCGCGCGCGCCTCACCTTGCGTCATCGTACGGTTGATTTCCTTGATGTCCTTGATAGGAAGACCGACGCGGGCCTGCAGATCGAGAAGCTTCTGCTGCTGCTCGACGATCGCAGGCTCGAAGCGCTCGAGCGCCACGCTCCACGGGCGATGCGAATCGATCTCGTGCCGCACCCAGCGCACGTTCGTTTCCTTGCCCGGAAATTCCTTGATGAAGTGATTACGCGGCATCTGCGCCTTGTCGACCGACAGGTGCATGACGCTGCGCTCTTTGCTGCGCACTTCCTCCACCAGGCGCCGAACGCCGTCGCAGAGCGCCTCGATCTGCTTCGCGCCAATGCGGATGTTCATGAGCTCTTCGGAAATGTGCTCGCGCGCCTGGATATACGGCTTCGATCGCGGGCCTTCCTTCTGCAGGGCACGCATCATCTTGCCGTAGTGGCTGCGGATGATGGCGAAACGCTTCAGCGCCTCTTCCTTCAACCGCAGCATGTCCGCGGTTTGCACGGCGGCGCCGTCTTCGTCCTCTTCGTCGGCACCGTCGAGCGCGTCGTCTTCTTCTTCAGCAGCAGCCTCGACTACTGGCGCGGCAACCACTTCTTCGCCCGTGGCGTTCGGATCGATGAGCCCATCGACAAATTCGTCGACGCGCATCTCTTCCTTCTCGATCTTCTCGGCGATGTTGAGAATGTCCGCGATCGTCGTGGGGCACGCGGAAATCGCCTGGATCATGTGCTTCAGGCCGTCTTCGATGCGCTTCGCGATCTCGATCTCGCCTTCACGCGTGAGCAGCTCGACTGAGCCCATTTCACGCATGTACATACGCACCGGATCGGTCGTGCGGCCGAATTCGGAATCGACCGTAGACAGCGCGGCTTCAGCTTCTTCCACCGCGACTTCGTCGGCAACAGCCGGCGTGACATCCGACATGAGAAGCGCATCGGCATCCGGGGCTTCGTCGTACACCTGGATGCCCATGTCGTTGATCATGCCGATGATGTTTTCGATCTGCTCGGCATCCATCATGTCGTCGGGCAGATGGTCGTTGATCTCGGCGTAGGTCAGGAACGTGCGTTCCTTGCCCAGAACGATCAGGTTCTTCAGGCGTACACGGCGCGCCTCCGCGTCAGCGGGCGAGAGCTCGCGGCGCTCGAATTCCTTCACGAGCGCGCGCTCTTTAGCAGTCAGGCCGCGCGTGGATTTCTTCGGCGGGAAATGCACCGACGGCGCAGGCTTTGCCGCAACCTTGTTGTCGGCCTGATGCGCGGCCTGCTGCACTTTCTCGAGCGCCTTCTTGCCGACCGCCTTGAGCGTTGCGAGGCGCTGTTCTTTCTTGTTGACGGTCTTGGTGAGCGGCTTTGCCTGGCCCTTAACGGGTGCTGCGCGTTTCGGCGCGGGCGCCGGTGCTTTTGACTTGGCTTTGACTGCAGCTTTCAGCACGGCGTGCGCCGAGCGCGGCGCCTTCAATTTGACCTTTGGGGCCTTCGGCTTGACGGCGGCGCGCGAAGCGCCCGCCGAGCCCTTGGTGGCTTTAGACCGCACCGGGCTTTTCGAAGCGCTTTTCGACGCCTTTCCCGCAGCACTCTTGGCTGCGGCCTTGCGCGGGGCATTCTTCACCGCCTTGTGTGATGCAGCTGCGCTCTTTCCCGCAACTTTCTTAAGCTTGGATGCTGCGGTTTTGCTGATTTTGGCCATGGTTCCGATTGCCCTCTTTGTACTGTTCGCCCGCTGGCTGAAGCACGCCGAAAAAACCGTAAATTATAGCTTAGTACGGGCCTCAGTGCTGCCTGCCGGCTTTAATCCAAGTAATTGATGGATAACCCTATATCGGGTTTTCTCCGCGGTAGTCAACGGCTCGTTCCTCGATTTTTCGTCGAGCGCGTGGCCTTCCGCCCGCGCGAGCTCCTGGACGAGCTTCGCCCATCCGTCCGCAAACACCTGTTTCTGCACGTCGATTCCGGCATCGGCTTCTTCGCGCGTTATAAGACCCGCCTCCAGGTCTTCGAAGAAGGCGCGAAGTTCAGTGTCGCGGAAGTACTCCGACACGTTGCGGATGCCCGGGTTCGATTCGAGAGCTTCCAGCAGGCGGTCCAGCGCCGTCAGTTCACCCTCGTCGACACCGCGAAGCCCCGACGCCGCCGCAATCGCCGAGCGATCGGCCAGCACCGAAAGGCTCGGTTGCATGACGAGCAGCTCGATCAGCGGGCGTATGTACGACGCGTTGCGGCCGCGCCGCATCGGCGCAGGCGCGGCACGAGGCGCCGGCGCGGGGGCCGCGGGTTTGATCCTGAACTCGGCATCGAGCTCGGCCTGGTTGAGGCCGGCGCGCTCAGCCAGCGCTTTCCTGACGAGAAGCGAGAGCAGCGGCGCGCTTATCTGCTTCACCAGCGGCTTTGCCGCCTGGAGAAGCTTCGCGCGGCCCTCGGGCGTTCGCACGTCGGTCCGCGACGAGAGCTCATCCAGCAGGAACTGCGAGAGCGGGACGGCTCCACTCACAGCGCTTTCAAAACCTTCCTTGCCCTGAGCGCGCACGTAGGTGTCCGGGTCTTCGCCTTGCGGAAGGAAGAGAAAGCGCACCGCCTTCCCGTCCACGAGCTCGCCCAGACTGACTTCGAGTGCGCGCCACGCAGCGCGGCGTCCTGCAGCATCGCCGTCGAAGCAGAATACGACTTCATCGACCTGCCGCAGCAGTTTCTGGACGTGAATGCCGGACGTGGCGGTTCCCAGTGCGGCGACTGCATAGCCGACGTCGTGCTGCGCGAGGGCAACGACGTCCATATAGCCTTCCACCACGAGCACGCGTCCGGCATCGCGCACCGCACGGCGTGCCTGATAAAGACCGTAGAGCTCGCGGCCCTTTTCGAAAACCGCGGTTTCCGGAGAGTTGAGATACTTGGGCTCACCGGAGTCGAGCACGCGCCCGCCGAAACCGATCACATTGCCGCGAACGTCGACGATCGGGAACATGATGCGATCGCGGAAAAGGTCGTAGCGGCGGCCTTCATCGTTTTGCTTGACGAGACCGGCGGCAACCAGCGCTTTCGCGTTGTAGTCCGGGAAGGCGGCAGCAAGGTTCTGCCAGGCTTCGGGTGCATAGCCGATGCCAAAACGCTTCGCGACGTCACCCGAGAGCCCGCGGCGTTTAAGATATTCGATGGCGCGAGGCGACTCCTTCAGCTGAGCCCGGAAATAATGGGCCGCAGTCAGCAGAACCTGGTGCAGGTTGTCGCCTTCGGTTACACGCCGCTGTAAGTGCTCGCTCCGGGCTTCTTCCGGCACCGTCATGCCGACGCTCTGAGCCAGGTCTTTTACGGCGTCAATGAAACCCAAGCCGCTGTATTCCATCAGAAAACCGACTGCCGTACCATGCGCGCCACAGCCGAAACAGTGATAGAACTGCTTCGTCTGGCTGACCGTAAACGACGGGCTTTTTTCGGAATGAAACGGGCAACAGGCAACGAAGTTCGCGCCGGCGCGCTTCAACTTCACATACCGGTCGACGACGTCGACGATGTCGACCCGGTGGAGAAGGTCCTGAATGAAGGGCTGCGGGATCATCTGATTCAGGATTCAGGATTCAGGATTCAGCGTCAAGCACAGGACCCGCTTTATCGACGTCCTAAATTCCGGATCCTGAATCCTGCAGTCTTTGTTTGACGCGGGCGGAGACTTTCGCCATGTCGGCGCGCCCTGAAAGCCTGGCCTTGAGGGGGCCCATGACCTTCCCCATGTCCGCCGGGACCCGGGCACCTGTCTGGCTAATCGCCTCGGCAATCGCCGAGTCGATTTCAGCCTCGCTCAGCGCCGCGGGCATGTACTTTTCCAGCACTGCGATTTCGAACTGCTCTTTCTCGGCAAGGTCGGTGCGGCCGCCCTGCTCGAACTGGGTGATCGAATCGCGCCGCTGTTTCAGCATCTTCTCGATGACTGCAACGACTTCGACGTCGCCGATGGTCGCGCGTTCGTCGACTTCTTTCTGCTTCAAGGCCGCGGTGAGAAGCCGTAGCGCATCCCGGCGACGCGTGTCGCCGCTTCGCATTGCGTCTTTCAGATCATCGTTGATGCGGGTTCGTAACATGGCCAATCACGATTCGGGATTTCAGGTTGAAGAAAGAAGCAAAAAACGCGGCCAAAAACAAATCGCCCCGGTCGATGCCGGGGCGATCCTGAATCCTGAGCCTCGATCCTGCGATTCAGAACATTTTCGGGGGCAGCAACTGGGAACGCAGACGCTTGTGATTGCGCTTCACCGCGGCGGCCAGCTTGCGCTTGCGCTCGGAGGTGGGCTTTTCATAGAACTCGCGAGCGCGAAGCTCGGTCAGAAGACCGGTTTTTTCTACGGTGCGCTTGAAGCGGCGAAGGGCCACTTCGAACGGCTCGTTTTCCTTGACACGTACAGTTGGCATGAGCCCTCTTGGAAGTTCTACTGCTCTGGAAAAGCCGCGTATTATATCAACGAAGTAGCGCGCTCTGCCAGCCCCTCCAATACCCCCGGACTCCCATGGTCGTTCTAGGCATCGAAACCTCGTGCGACGAGACCGGCGTCGCGCTCTACGACACCGCACGCGGGCTCCTCGCCCACGCCCTCCATTCGCAGGTGGCGATGCATGCCGACTACGGGGGCGTGGTGCCCGAGCTTGCCTCCCGCGATCATATTCGACGCCTCTTGCCGCTCACCCGACAGATCCTCGGCGAGGCGGGCCTCAGCGTCCATGACCTCGCGGCCGTGGCTTACACCGAAGGCCCGGGCCTGGCCGGCGCCCTGCTGGTAGGCGCCAGTGCAGCACATGGGCTCGCATACGCGCTTCAGGTGCCGGCAATCGGAATTCACCACCTCGAAGGACACCTTTTGTCGCCGCTTCTCGCGGATCCGGCGCCCGGGTTTCCTTTCGTGGCGTTGCTCGTCTCCGGCGGGCACACGCAGCTCATGCGGGTCGGCGGCGTTGGCGATTACACGCTGCTCGGCGAAACGCTTGATGATGCGGCCGGCGAAGCGTTCGACAAAAGCGCGAAGCTCCTCGGTCTCGGTTACCCCGGCGGTCCCGCACTATCGCGCCTCGCAGAGCAGGGCCGCGCGGGGCGCTACAAGCTTCCGCGGCCGATGCTTTCGAGCCCCGGCCTCGACTTCAGCTTCAGCGGGCTCAAGACCGCAGTGCTTACGACGACGCGTGCAAAGCCGCTCTCGGACGAGGACCGCGCCGACCTGGCGGCTGAGGTGGAAGCGGCGATCGTCGAAGTGCTCGTCGCAAAATCAATCGCCGCGCTAAATCAAACCGCGCTGGAGCGCCTCGTCGTGGCCGGCGGAGTCGGCGCGAACAGGCCGCTGCGCGCAGCCCTCACTACACGCGCAAAACTTCAGGGCTTCACGGTGTATTACCCGGATCTCGAGTTCTGCACCGATAACGGCGCAATGATCGCCTTCGCGGGTGCGCAAAGACTCGTTCGCGGGGGAACTGACGACGGGTTGAGCTTTTCGGTTCGGCCGCGATGGGAGCTCGACGAGGTGACAGCACCGACGTCAGCGGCGGCCGAGTCGGCTCTCAGTACCCGCGATTAAATTCGCGATGTTCGCCTTGTGGCGCCAAACGAGCAGCGCTGAGACACCACCGATGCCGAGAACGAAAGGATGTGTCGCGTTGTAAAGCAGCACTGCGAAAAATGGCGCAAACAGCGCAGCGACGAGTGCCGCGAGCGATGAAATGCGGAAGAACATCGCGATGACGATCCAGGTAACTGCGGTGCCGAGCGCGAGATAGACATTCAACCCGACGAGCACACCCAGTGCGGTCGAGACGCCCTTTCCACCCTTGAATCCGAAGAAAATCGGGAAGACGTGTCCCACCACCACGGCCACCGTGGCAATTGCCATCGTCATCTGAACCGCATCGGGCTCGGCAAAATGCGCGGCAATGAAAACGGCAATCCAGCCTTTGGCGCTGTCGCCAAGCAGCGTGAGCGCAGCGGCGGGCTTCTTGCCGGTGCGCAATACGTTCGTCGCACCGGGGTTTCGTGAACCGTAGCTGCGAGGGTCGGGCAGCGAGAGCGCGCGGCTGACAACAACGGCGAAAGAAACCGATCCGATGAGGTACGCGACAAGCGCGAGAATTACTGCGTTCATGCGATTTCAACTAGAATTCACGCGGGAATTCGGGCGATTCTATCCGAAACACGAGTGCCCGGCGGCGGGCCCCCTCCAGCGTCTTTGCAGTGTTCGATGGACATCATCTTCATCCAGGACTTCCGCGTCGAGATACTCATCGGAGTATACGAATGGGAACGCTGTGTGCCGCAAACCGTTCAGCTCGATATCGAATTTGCGCTGCCGCAAAGGCAGACGCGCTCCGACAAAATCGCCGACACGATCGACTACGCCAAGGTCGTTGCGCGCATCGAATCCACACTCGCTGAAAATCGGTTCCTCCTCGTCGAAGCGCTCGCGGAGCACATCGCATCGCTCGTCATGACCGAGTTTCGCGCCCCGTGGATACGCGCGAGTGTGACGAAGCTCGGTGCATTGAAAGGTGTAAAGCGCCTCGGCGTCACGATCGAGCGCGGCGTGAAGCATTAAGCTTTTTTTCGCGCCACGTAAAGCACGTTCGCGAAGGGCGTGCCTTGCGACATTGGCTCGGCCGTAACGTCGAGTCCAAGCCGCGCGAGCACTGCGCGCCATTCGTCGACCGGACGATAGTGCAGCTTCTGAAAGGGTCGTCCTTTTAGTGCGCCGGCGAAGCGTTCAGCCCATTCGGTAATGTGAAAGCGGAGCCCTCCGCCCGCATCCGCTTCCCGCAATAACAGGACGCCGCCGGGCTTCAACGCACGCTCGACTCTTTCCAGGGCGCGCTCCTGATCGGCGACGCTCAGATAAAGAAGCACATCTCCGATCACGATCACCGCGGCATCCGGAAGGTGCGCGTGCCTAATATCGGCGCATTCGATGGTTGCAGCGCCGGCAAGCGCGCGCTGCGCAATCTCCGCATGGTCTCGATGCAATTCGATGCCGTGCAATTCAAGCTTGCTTTCGATCGTGCCTTCATGGGACGCGGCGAGCCAGGCGAACAGGAGCCCTCGCCCGCAGCCCAGGTCGAGTACTCGCCCACCGGCGAGCGGCAGAATGTATCGGGTGACGCTACTAAAAATCGGATCGCCGCCCAGCTTTCCGCGTGCGAAATGCCACGAGAAACGCCCCGCCGCGCGATAACGCTCCGCCGCGCGCTCCACCGTCGCCTCAAAAGCCTTATCAGGCACGGGCAGCCGAGCGATCGCAGGATCGCCGAAGGAAAGGCGGTAACGGAGGAAAACCTAGGTGTTCCTCTGTTCGTCGACCGAGCCGCGGCTGCGGGCGGCGCAGCGCGCCGTCCGCTATGTTCATTGCCGCGGTCATCCTCTGGGATGATGTCTGGCGTGCAGCTGTTTCAGGCGCTCGCGGGCCACGTGCGTATAGATCTGCGTCGTCGATATGTCGGAATGCCCGAGCAGCAGCTGCACCACCCGGAGATCAGCGCCGTGATTCAAAAGGTGTGTGGCGAACGCGTGACGAAGCGTGTGCGGCGAGATCGCGCCGCCGAGCGCGGCTCTCACCGAATAGCGCCTGATCAGCTGC
>JBKJPI010000379.1:0-3464 GCA_046595235.1 Burkholderiales bacterium
CTCAAGCGGAACTCGATGGTCTCGATGCCGTAACACGACGCAGGCGCGCGAAGGCAAGATTATTGGCTTAGCAATGGGCAGAGAATCTCCTCATCCGAATTTTAATGTCGAGCTAAAGTTTCTAGCCTTCGAGCCGTCGAGTTTGAGAATCGAGGAGCAGTGCTATTCCGCCAGGGGGCGCGTGCGCCGGATTCAAGGCGAGTCGCACCCAGTCATAGATCCCGACGCGCACTGAAACCGAGCCGCCGCCAACCATCAGAGTGGGAGGAAAGCATTCGCGGGGGCCTATCACCCATGGCGAATAGGCAGGGTAGAACGCTGTCGGCTCCGTTCCAGGATTGAGTACGAACTCCGTCCTGATCTGCCGACACTCCAGGTACGGGTGAGAAATGGAAACAACCATACAGTCAGGTCCGACGGTTTTGCTTCTCGCTGCCACGCGCTGAACGCTGCTTACAAGTGTTGTGCGCGCGGCGGGGAGATCGACGCGTACCAAGCAGCTATCGATTTCAGAGAGCTCCGCATCGGGGAAACGCGTGTTCGGCAAGATCAGATGCACGATCAGGTGCCGATGTTGACGCGGAGACCACTCGACCTTGTACTCTCCTCCCGCCGTCGCGCTAATCTCGGCCACGAACGGACGGGCGCGCTTGCGCCGGTACCAGTGCCAGCCTGCAACGGCCACCGAAACCGGGACCGCACGTAGGCGCGAATCCCGCGCAGCCACCTCCGTGAGGTCGTTGGCTAAGTTCCGGACTGCCAGCCCAAGTCGCGGCCATGCCGTGCGCTTGATAGCCATACGCAAGGAGAACTCGACCCGCCGTGGATCGAACGGGTGCTCGACCCCGTTGAGCTTCGACGCAATCCACGAGTCGGTCGGGGCGCGCTCGAGGAACGCCAACCCGGTGTATGACAGGGTAGCGATGCCGTCCGTAGCGTGAAAGACGACCGTCTTGTTGGATTGAGTGTCGAAGTGCTGGACCTGTCTTGGCCGCGCGACTGTAACCAAACGGTCGGATACCTGGAGAAGCCAGCGCCACGTTGCCACTGTGTGGATCAGCGTCATTTCCGATTTCGCGCGAATAGACGAAGCTATTGCCGGGCTAAGGCGTCTCTATGATTTGAGGTCTGTCTGGGAGGATTCTGATGTATTTGCGACCTTCTCCCCATCGACGTCCAGATGGAAGATAACGTAGTCGTCATCCTCGTCTACACCTCCAGATTCGAAGTGTACCTGGCGGATCGAATTGCCATGTTCGAGCTCGAGTTCGAAATAGTTCGTATCCTTGGCCTTGCCGAAAGCCATTTGCCGAAACCTGTCGGCATTGATCTGGCCAGCGAGATACTCGTGCAATAGTCCCGCGGACAATCTGATAGTCATTTCAGTTGCAGTCTGTGACGTGATGGTGGTAGGCAGATACCGGAACCGGTCACGGTCGAAGCTGCCTTGTCTGTGTATCTCTCTGGCTTGGTAGCCTTCGAAGCGAGGCCGCAGCAAACGCGTGGCCATTTCTTTGAGTTGATCATATTCGTTGTTGGGGATCTGCTCTCGACGATCAAAGCAGCTCACGTTCCAGAGCAATTCCGACTTATGCGACAGCCCCACGTGTTTTCTATGCGGAGAGAGCACGACCACCACATCGACGCTCAACTTTCGGAGCGCATGGTGACGTGCAACTCGTTGTCGAAACACTGAAGGCCGGTGTCGGAGAAGCGAATGTCAATCGCGAGGATGCCCAGCGGGTCGCGTATGAAATCGCGGAGCTGATAAAAATGCTTGCAGAGCGCGAGCGCATCGAGATGGCGGAGTTCATGCATCTGGAATGGATTTATCTCGGGGTTCTTGAGCACCAAGCGCAGCACGATCTCGTTATTTACCAGCACCTGATTTCCGACCCGGAATTGCTCCTTCAACTGATCGCCCTCATCTACATCCCGGAAGGCGAGTCCCGCGAGGGCCGGCCGGAGCCTACCGAACCGGAACGTGCGGCTGCGGACCAAGCCTGGCGTATTCTCAACGACTGGAAGCCGTCCGCCGCGCTTGCGCCCGCTGCGATGCTGAGCGCCGAAGCGCTTCTCCGGATCGTCGAACGTGTTCGCACGCTGGTGGCGGAGAGACGGCACGTGGGGATCGTTGACGACTATCTTAAAAAGGCCTTGGCAAGTTCTCCGGTCGGCGTCGATGGCGCGTGGCCGCACGAGGCCATCCGAGACGTGCTCGAACACTACAATTCAAAGGCGTTGGCGGATGGCTTTGTTGTCGGTAAGTGCAACTTGCGCGGTGTTACCAGTCGCTCTCCGGGTGATGGCGGTGAACAAGAAAGAGAGTTGGTTGCTCAATACCAGGCTTGGCAGCGGACGCTTTCGGCTCGGTATCCCCAAACCTCGGCCTCGCTCGGCCGATTGGCCGAGTACTATCCCTCGGACGCGAATTCGGTGGACGTAGACGTGAAAAGGCGCTGAAACTGCCAAGAGAGTCAGAAGGGGGCGTACAAAGTGGGGGCGTCAGGTTCCGGCATCATTGACTTGGAAGGTAAGTAACATCGATTTACACGATAACATTATACATGTTATCGTGCAGTAATCATGTTAAATAAACCGGTTCCGGCGCCCACTTTAGGCGCCGCTGTACAGCGCTATCTCCAAGACGTACTGGGCATTGCTCCCAAGCTAAGGCAATGGACGGGCGAGGGCAAGTTGCCGTACTTCCTGCGGGATGCGTTCGAACTGTTTGAGCTGGAATTGCTGGATCGCCCGATCCTGCTCGCAATCGACCGTCAGGCCAACAAGCCCGCTCTGGCTGGCCTGCGCGGCCAACTGGACAAGCTCAGGGCCGTGGCCGGACACCCCGTCATCTATGTCACCGGCGCGCTGGCCTCCTACGAACGAAAGCGCCTGATCGAACAGAAAGTGCCTTTCCTCGTGCCAGGCAATCAGCTCTACCTGCCTGAACTCGGAATCGACCTGCGCGAATATTTTCGCCAGCGCCCGCAGGTGCCGGACACCGTGTTGAGCCCTGCCACGCAGGCCATGCTCATCACCGCATTGCTGCGCAAACCCTGGCAGGCCGATTGGCAGCCTGCCGAAGTCGCTGCCGAGCTGGGCTATACCCCAATGACGCTTTCCCGTGCGGTCAAGGAACTGACCGCAGCCGGTATCGCGACGCTGCATAACGAGGGCAGGGCACGATGGCTGAATATGGGGCGCTCTCCAGCGGAATCCTGGGAGCGTGCGAAGCCGTTGCTGCGCAGTCCCGTCAGGCGACGCGTCTGGACGCATCCCCTTCCTAAGTTGAAACCGCCGCATGTTCGCCTGGCGGGCTTGAGCGCATTGGCGCGCTATTCGATGCTTACCGAACCCCAGTGGCCCATTTATGCCCTGAGCCCGGCGCAATGGAAGGCGGCGACGCAGGCCGGCATGGAAATATTGCCTGAGCAACAACCCGGCGCGTACGAGTGGCAGCA
>JBKJPI010000542.1:0-4890 GCA_046595235.1 Burkholderiales bacterium
GTCAAGATAAGTCTTGCGCTCTTGTGCAACCTGCAGCTCTTCGAGCGCGGCAAGGTTGACTGCTCCGAGCGCCCGGATTTCTTCGTTAAGCCGCGCGATTTCGCTCTGAAGCGCGCCCGAGCGCGTGCCTTTCGCCAGCACCGCGCGCAACGCATCTTCGTCTGCGCCGGCTTCGGCGAGCTGCTGGGCATATTGTTCTTCGGTGAGCCGCGCCTCCTGCTCCTTCAGCCGAACTTCATTCACGCGATCGCGGAGCGGCGTCAGACGCTGCTCGGACGTGAGCCGCTCCTGCTCGACGTCCTTCAGGCGCGTCTCCATACCTTCCACGCCGTCACGCGCTTCCGCAAGCGCCTGTTCGCGGGCACCGCGCACTGCCAGCGCCGCTTGCAGCTGCGCCTGCCAGGGCGTTTCGTCACACCCGGAAACGGCTTCTTCCTGCTCGGCGACGTTAGCGATCAGCGCCGCATTCTGCTCGGTCAGCCTGCGTATCGCGTTCTCTGCCTCCGCTATTTTCCCTTCGGCGGTGCGGGATTCGAACAATGCCTCCTGGTGCGCATGCTGAGCCATTCTGACCGCTTCACGCTGCACCGCCAGCGCAGCATCGGCTCGCGCGTAAAGCTCAGTCGCGGCATCGACTTCGCTGCGGAGCGCCGCGCTATCCCGCGCCAGACTCTCCTGACTGGCTTCGGCTTCCTGTCGATGCGCAGTTTCGGTTTCGACATGGTCACCGATCTCGGCGAGCTCGATCGCGATCTTTTCACCGCGCTGGGTGAGGCGCTGCGCGTGTTCCGAGAGCCTAAGCGCTTCGAGCTGCAGCGCATGATGCCGCTGCTGGGTTTCGTCGACGGAGTGCCGAAGCGTCGCAATCGCCGCCTTCTGGGCCGCGATGGCTTCTTCGGCGGCAGCCACAGCTGCCTGTGCGCGCGGGAGCATACCGCGCTCCACATTTGCCTCACCTTGGAGCTGCTCGATTTCACGTTGCCGGGAAAGCACACCGTGCAACTCGGAATCGGGTGCATGAAAGTTTACGCTTTCGCGTGTGTATGTATGGCCTTCGCGTGTCACCAACAGTGCGCCGGCCGGCAGTGCCCGTCGAAGCGCAAGGCCCGCAGAAGCCTCGGGCAGCACGTACACGTTATAGAGCCAGTCTTCGAGCACCCCCGTCAGCCGCGGATCACGGCACGTGACATAGCGGCGTAAAGGCTCCGCACCGGCTATATCAACGGAGGCGGAGACGCCCTGGCGGCCGCTCACATCCACAACACTCATCTTCCCCGGCGGTGGCTCAGCGAACCAATCAGCGGCCTGGTCGAAATTGTCGAGCGCGATGCCATTGAGGCGTTCGCGCAACACCGCTTCGAGCGCATCTTCCCAGCCCGGCTCGATGGTCACGCCCTGCCAGAGCCGCGGAGCGGCATCGAGGCCGCGCGCCTCGAGCCAACCCTGGAGCTCAGCGCCACGCGCAATGCGCGCCTGCAGCTGCGAGAGCGCTGCAATACGCGCTTCGACCCCGATCATGCGTTGATTTGTTGCCTCCAGCGCATCGTTTTGAAAGCGGAGCGTCTGCTCGAGTGCGGGCAGCGCCTTCTCACTCTCGTCCAGACTCGAGCGCTGCCGCGCAAGCGTCTGCTCGAGCTCGGAGGCTTCGTCCGTGAGACGCGCGAGGGCCGCCTCATCCGGCATCGGCAGCCCGGACTGCTCCTCGTGCAGCCGTTCTTCCCGATGGGAGAGTTGCTCGAGCACGCGCGAGGCATGTTCGATCTTTGTCCGCTCGATGTTCAGGGACTGCTCTGCGCGGGCGAGCGCGCTCCCGAGCTCGTCACGCCGCGCGCGCGTGGCGCGATAGGATTCTTCGGCAACGGGAACCTTCTCAGCTTCTACGCCAAGGTTCTCCCGGGATACGCGCAGGCGCTCGCTCGTTTCTGCGCTCTGCGCTTGCCACTGCTGCAGATTTGCCTGCGCCGTCGCGAGCTCTGTCTCACCGGCTGCAAGCTGCGCGCGAAGAGCCGACAGTTGATGCTCGATGCGCGCGCGGTTTTCTCGAACGTGCGAAATCTGCTGCTCGAGCCGAGCAACTTCCGCATTCGTCTCGTACAGTGCGCCTTGAGCGGCGTGCATGGTGTCGCCCGCGCGGTAATGCTCTTCCCGCAGCGCTTCCACGCGCTTCTCAGCGTCACGAAGCTTCGAAGTTTCGGCTTCGAGCTCGATTCCGAGGCGCTCGATCTCGCGCGTATGCCTCGTCCGCGCTGCGGCAGCTTCCTGCCTGCGCGTGAGCCAGAGCAGCCCCTGAGTGGTGTTGAGCTCGCCCTGAAGCTCGTGGTAACGCCTGGCCACCTCCGCCTGACCCTGGAGGTGCTCGAGCTGCTTCACGAGCTCTTGCCTGATGTCTTCTACGCGCAGAAGATTTTCACGGGTGTCCCTGAGCCGGAGCTCGGTTTCGCGCCGCCGCTCGCGGTACTTCGACACCCCGGCCGCTTCTTCCAGAAAAACGCGAAGCTCCTCGGGTTTCGCCTCGATAACCCGCGAAATCATGCCCTGTTCGATGATCGCGTACGCCCGCGCGCCCAGGCCCGTACCGAGGAAAATATCGGCGATGTCTCGCCTGCGAACGTGCATGTTGTTGATGTAGTACGACGAGTCGCCGTCCCGCTGGAGCACGCGCTTGATCGAAATCTCTGCGTACTGAGACCACTGTCCCGCGGCCTTCCCGAGGCTGTTGTCGAATACGAGCTCCACGCTCGCGCGATTGACGGGTTTTCGCTGCCCGGAGCCGTTGAAGAGCACGTCCTGCATGGTCTCGCCACGCAGATGCTTGGCTGACGTCTCGCCAAGAACCCACCGCACGGCATCGATGATGTTGGATTTGCCGCAGCCATTGGGCCCGACGATGCCGACGAGCTGACCTGGAGTGGGAATGCGTGTGGGATCTACGAACGATTTGAAGCCGGCGAGATTGATCTGGGTCAGGCGCACTGTTTCCGCTACCGGTGAGGTTTATAATTCGCGTGCAGATTACCGCCAAGATTCTAACTGATTTCCCACAGGACGCATGTCTTCGCAGCCCTCACGCACGCTCGAAACTTTCGAAAATCCGACACCGCTTCGCGACTATCGGATACACATGGAGATTCCCGAGTTTACGTGCCTCTGCCCGAAGACCGGGCAGCCCGATTTCGCAACACTCGTGCTCGATTACGTCCCTGACGCGCTCTGCGTGGAGCTGAAGAGCCTGAAACTTTATATCTGGTCGTATCGCAACGAGGGTGCCTTCCACGAAGCGGTCACGAACCGAATTCTCGACGATCTCGTCGCAGCGACAGCGCCGCGTTTCATGCGGCTGACCGCTCGTTTCTTTGTGCGCGGCGGAATTTTCACGACGATAGCCGTGCAGCACGTAACGGCTGGATGGGACATGGCTGCGCTGCCCTTGCTGGATGATGGCGCGGCGGCAGGATCCACGCGTTAGCACCGATAATGCATCCTGTTGATGCGGCACGAAGCCGCGCTGTAACTTTAAGCGAATACAAGGTTTCGTGAACCCACGCCTAGACCGGCTGCAAAGCTACCCTTTTCAGAAACTGAATGCCCTCCTGGCGAATTCCCAAACTCCCGTTGGGGTGAAGCCCATTCCGCTGTATATCGGTGAACCGAAGCACGCGACGCCGGAATTCATCAGGCGGGCTCTGGTGGAAAACCTTGGTGGATTCGCGAGCTACCCGGCGACTCTCGGGAGCGAAGCGTTGCGCGAAGCGATCGCGGGCTGGCTACAGCGCCGCTACGGCCTCGAGCGGATCGACCCCGCGACGCAGGTTCTTCCGGTAAACGGCAGCCGCGAGGCGCTCTTCGCCATCGCTCAGGCAGTCATCGATACGACGAAGACGCTGCATCCGATCGTTGTCTGCCCGAATCCGTTCTATCAAATCTACGAAGGGGCGGCGATCCTCGCCAACGCGGCGCCCGCGTATCTCAACAATGTTTCCCAGCGCGGCTACGCGTTCGACTGGGACTCACTGCCGCGAATGCTGTGGGAACGCGTGCAGCTCATTTACGTCTGCTCACCCGGCAACCCTACAGGGCACGTGATGCCGCTGGACGAGTGGAAGCGGCTGTTCGCGCTTTCGGATGAGTACGGTTTCGTGATCGCGTCGGACGAATGTTATTCCGAGATCTATTTCGATGAGGGTCAGCCCCCGCTCGGATCATTGCAGGCCGCAAAGCAACTCGGCCGGGACGGATTCCCGCGTCTCGTCGCGTTCTCGAGCCTCTCGAAGCGATCGAACGTGCCGGGTATGCGCTCGGGCTTCGTCGCCGGCGACGCCGAGATCCTGAAAAAATTCTTTCTTTATCGCACCTATCAGGGCTGCGCAATGAGTCCGCCCATTCAGGCAGCCAGCGCGGCCGCCTGGCAGGAAGAGACGCACGTCGTGGAGAACCGCCGCCTTTACAAAGAAAAATTCGATACTGCGCTCGAGATCCTGAAGCCCGTGTTTGACGTGGAAAGGCCCGACGCCGCGTTCTATCTTTGGGCGCGAACGCCGATGCCGGACGCCGAGTTCACGCGACGGCTGCACGAAGCGCAGGGCGTCACCGTGCTGCCTGGAAGCTATCTCGGACGTGAAGCGCACGGCGTAAATCCGGGTGATCGTCGTGTCCGCATCGCCCTCGTCGCTTCGACCGAAGAGTGCGCCGAAGCCGCGCGTCGTATCAGCCAGTTCGCAACAAGTCTTCGAAAGGGACAATAAATGCAGCAACTGCAAAAAATCATAGACGGCGCGTGGGACGAACGAACCCGCATCACGCCGACCAGCGCCAGTGCGGAAGTTCGTGATGCCGTGAGTGAGACGATCGCGGGCCTCGACGCGGGCAGCCTACGCGTGGCAGAAAAGAAGG
>JBKJPI010000293.1:0-9961 GCA_046595235.1 Burkholderiales bacterium
AGAGCGCCCGACGGCTTCCGCCCACTGCGCTCACGAGGATATCGAGATGTGCGCTTTGGGCCGCAAGCCATGCCTGCAGCGCGCCGACATCCGCGGCGGCAGTCACGTCCGCGGCAAACCATCGCACGGCGCGGCCGGTCTCCTGCTCGAGACGCGTCGATGCTGCTTTCAGCTTCCCGGCACTGCGCGAGCAGATAAGCACGTCGGCGCCTTCGAGTAGCAGCGCCTTCGCGCTTTCGTAGCCGATGCCTTCGCTCGCGCCTACGACGAGCGCAAGCTCACCTTTGATTCCAAGATCCATACCTGTGATTGTACTGTGAGCGCTCGTGAGCCAAAAGCAGAGAGGTCTGGAGAGAACTTAGGTGGCAAGTTCCAAAACGTTGTTTATGCCTATCAGGACTGAGTCCGAGTCGATGCGGAAGGCGCGGTGGAGGCGATGTGCCAAGCCTCATGGTGCCGCAGAGCGCGTCATTGGAGCGAGAAACCCGCTTCGCGGCGGGCAGTCAACACACGACTACCCGCACACGAAGCGCCCGCCCCAATGACTGCGGCTGCCATTCGTCAGCCGCCTCGGCCGGTGATCGTACAGAGGGAAACCCAAGTTTCCCTCCGTAACCTCCTTTCCCTGGCGCCGCTTCGCTCGGGGAAAACCACGCGGCGGCAGAGCCGATCCGGCGCGCCGACTTGTGCCGCAGTCCGTCGAGCACGCGGTTCGTGTGCGGTTGGTCGTGTGTTGACCTGCCGCCGCGAACCGGGTTTCGTGCTCGACGGACACGGGTGCGGCACCAGGAGGAGCGACGGATCGGCTCTGCGGCCGCCCCGCGAAACAACCCCTTGGAAGATTCACTCTTACGTTTCTTTCTCTTCACTACCGGCCCCTCAGGGCGAAATCGACTGGACGTACGCTTCGGCGCATCAATCGATCTTCGCACCGGTGAGCTTGATGACTTTTTCGTATTTGTCGTAATCAGTCCTGAGGCGCCGCGCGAACTGCTCCGGCGTCATGATCATCGGGTCGAGTGTCTGGCCTTTCAGCTTCTCTGAAACGTCAGCCGTACGCAGTATCTTGTTGATATCGCCATTCAGCTTGTCGACGATGGCCTTCGGCGTTCCCGCAGGCGCGAGAGCGCCGATCCACGCCGTGAATTCATAGCCGGGCACGCCGGCTTCGGCGAGCGTCGGAACCTGGGGGAACGTCTCTACACGGTAATCCGAGGTGACGGCGATCGGCCGCACGCGATTCGCCTTGATCTGCTGCATGACCGCGCCGATCGTTCCCATCTGCGCCTGCGTCTCACCGGACGCAATGGAGATCGCTGCCGGGCCCCCGCCTTTGTAAGGCACATGCGTCATTTTGATATGCGTCATCGCAGCGAACATCGCCATGGTGAGATGCACGAAGCTTCCATTACCCGACGAGCTGTAGGTCACTTGCCCAGGCTTCGCTTTGGCGAGCGCAACGAGATCTTTCACCGATTTCACGGGCAACGCAGGATGCACAATGAGCATGCCGATCTGAACGCTGATCGGGGCGACACCTACGAAGTCTTTCATCGTGTCGTAAGGAAGCTTGCCGTAAAGATGTGGATTCGCGACGTGGGTCGCCGAGTGGATCATGATCGTGTATCCGTCCGGCGGGCTCTTTGCGACGCTTTCCGAGCCGATGGTGCCTGCGGCGCCGCCGCGGTTGTCGACGATGTATTGCTGGCCGTGCATTTCAGCGAGCTTCTGGGTGATGATGCGCGCCACGATGTCGTTCGAACCTCCCGGCGGCCACGGGACTACGACTCGCACCGGCTTCACAGGATAGTTCGACTGGGCTTGAGCGCCGACAACGCCGAAGCCGAGCAATGCAGCAACCGCCACAATCAATCGTGCACCAGCCATCTCAAACCTCCTCGCTGATCTTCTAAGTTAAAATCTTCGGTGCAGCGCGATTCTACGTCCAGCCCCTGCACCCTTCCACAGGAGTCTTAAATCATGTCCCTTCCTCTCGAGGGCGTTCGCGTGCTCGACTTGTCCACGATCATGGCCGGTCCATACTGCACGATGGTGCTGGGTGACATGGGCGCCGAGGTCATCAAGGTCGAGAATTTTCCCGAAGGCGATGGCTCCCGGCGCTTCGACCCCAAGATCAATGACGAGTCGTATTGCTTTGCGGTGCTCAACCGCAACAAGAAGAGCGTCGGCCTCAACATGAAAGACCCTCGCGGCCGGGAAGCGTTCATGAAGCTCGCTGCGAAGGCGGACATAATCACTGAAAATTTTCGTCCCGGCGTGACGAAAAAGCTGGGCATAGACTACGAGGCGATCAGCACAACGAATCCGGGCGTGATCTACGCCTCGATGTCGGGCTTCGGACAGACCGGCCCTTATGGGAAGAAAGGCGGTTTCGATATCGTCGCGCAGGGGATGTCGGGCATCATGATGATGACGGGCTATCCCGGTGGGCGGCCTGCAAAAGTCGGTATCGCGATGAACGATATCGCGAGCGGCGTCACGGCGCTTTATGCAATCCTCGGCGCGTATATCGGCAAGCTCAAATCCGGCAAAGGCCAGTACCTCGAAACTTCTCTCCTGGAGGCCGGCCTCGCGTGGACGCACTGGGAATCGGGCGCGTATTTCGGGTCGGGTGAGCTTCCGACTGCAACCGGCACGCGTCACCGGCGCTCGACGCCGTATCAGGCGTACAAGACTCAGGATGGCTACGTCACTGTCGGCGGAAACAACAACAAGCTGTGGACTGCGTTCTGCACGAGCGTGTGCGTGAACCCTGAATGGCTGACTGACCCACGCTTCAATCCGCTCGCCCAGCGCCTGAAAAATATCGACGCGCTCGAGCGCGAGATCGAAGCCGTATTTGCGGCACATCCGACCGCGCACTGGGTGGAAAAACTGGATGCGGCCGGCGTGCCGGGAGGCCCCGTCTATACGTACGACCAGATACTCGGCGATCCGCACATCAAGGCCCGTGAAATGGTGGTCGAAATCGACCACCCGAAAATCGGGCGCATGAAATCACTGGGCATTCCGGTCAAATCGACGGGCGAGCTCCTCTCGATCCGTCACGCGGCGCCCTGGCTGGGGCAGCACAGCGATGAGGTGTTGAAGTCGGTGGGCTACAGCGAGCGGGACCTTCAGCCGCTGTATGTGGAAGGCGTGTTGTACGACAAGTACCGCGCACCCGAGGCGGCGAAAGCCGAATCGAACAAGGTTACGGCTCAATAGAATCACTTGCCGTGCAGGCGGCCCCGACGGGTCGCCAACCCATCCTCTTTCCGCGCGGCGCACAGCCGCGATCAGAGTGTCATGTCCTGGGTTTATCTTTTTATCGCTGGCCTTCTCGAGATCGTGTGGGCGATCGGTCTCAAATATACAGAGGGCTTCACGAAACTGGTCCCCAGTGCGATCACGATCCTGGCTATGGCCGCGAGCATCTGGTTTCTGGCACTTGCGCTGCGCACGATCCCGATCGGAACCGGCTACGCCATATGGACGGGCATCGGCGCGACAGGCACGGCGATTCTCGGCATCGTGCTGTTCGCGGAGCCCGCGACGGCAGCGCGACTCCTGTGCATCGGCGTGATCGTCGCCGGCATCGTCGGACTCAAGGTCGTATCGTAGGGGTGGCGCTCGCCTCCGAACGAACGCCGTCAGGGGTTTTGTGCGTCCGCGGGGCGCGGAGCGAGGGACCTGAAGAAAGAACGTAGCGGACCGGGCGACTCGGCCGCCGCGGGTTTCTGCGCCGCGTCCCCGGCCGGAGCGGCCGCAGCCGCTTTCGGCGCTGCTTCGGCAGTCGATGCCGGCGCAGCCGGAGCGCTCCCGCCCTGAGTCTCGGGCTTCGCTGACGCCGCCGGCTCCGGCTTGGCCGGTGTGTCCGCCTGCGGTTTTGGCTTGGCCGGCGCTTCGGCTTGTGGCTTCGGCTGCGCCTCGGCTTTCGCCGAAGTCGCAGCACCTGGCTTCGCTGGCGCGGACGCGGCAGCCGGATCGACCACAGGGGCAGCGGACGGTGGAAAAGCCGACGCCGCCTCCAGATCAGATGCGCCCGCACTGGCCGGCGGCAACTCCCGCGCAATCATTTGTGCCCCGCCGAGCGGCGTACCTTCGACCATGATGTCGCCATCGAGCACGCACTGATCGCTGCCGCGCTTGATCGTCAGGCTGCCATTGATGACGCCGTCCATCCCGCAGTAGCGCTCGCGGTCGACGTCACGGAATATAAAGTGGTACTGACCCGGCTTGTGCTCGATCAGGAAAGCGCCTTTCTCGAGATTGACCGTGGTGATGTTGCCCGAGTCGGCCCACTTGCTGTACATGTCGCGATTACGCTGCAGATAGACTGAGCAGGTTCGCGGTTTCCACTTGCTGTAATAGGCAAAGCTGTCGGTCCTGCCGCCGATCACAACCACTGCGATGCGCGCGTGGCGGTCTTCAGTGCCCAGGCGGCACGCGAGCGTTTCGGACTTGCCGCGCGGCTTTGCCGCAGGCTTCCTGGCTTCCGCAGCCCACAGCGGGCTCGCGACGATCGCCAGAGATAAAGCGCACACGATCGCGCGTTTACTTATCATCTTGCTTTGGAGCTCCTCGATGTTATTGTGACGGCTTGCAGCAGTGGCGCCAGCGCGTGAGTTTACGCCCCACCTTCGCCGAAATTCAAGCCATGATGCAGGTGAACGTGCGGGGATACGCGGCAGATGACACGAAGCGTATCGCCTGCAAAACTGACTCGGGATCTTCGACGAAAGGAATCACATGATCCGCACACAAGGCCGGAAGACGGGCTTCTACCTACGAGCGATCTCAGCCGCTGTCGCGATTGTCTCGATCACAGCATGCAATCAAAGCGGTGGAGCCGGATATGACTATGGCAGCTACGGGGCACAAAGGCGACCCGGCGTGAGCATCGCCGATAACCTCATGACGACGGACGCCCCACAATACGTGAATGGCAGCGTCGTCACCGTGCGGCTGACGAACCGCTCCGGCCGCGCCCTGGGCCATAACCTTTGCCGTGCGCGTCTCGAGCGGCTCGACGGCGAGGGCGAGTGGCGTCCTGCCCTCACGACGCTGGCCGAAGTCTGCACAATGGAGATACGAACGCTGCGCCCCGGACAGGGGGTGACCTACTCGTTCAAGGCGGCGCCTCAGGGGCCGCGGGCATCGGGCGAATTCAGGGTTAGCGCCGACCTTGAGGACCTGCAGGCCCAAACACCCTTCGTGTCACTGTCGAACACGTTCCGCCTCACGCGCGACAGTGACTAGAAATTCGACGATGGCCGGCGCGCCGCACCGAATCGGGCTCTATCTCGCGCTCGTCCAGTTCCTCTTCACTTTGACGTGGACGGTCTACGTCATCTTCCTGCCAAAGCTTGCAGCACAGGCCGGGATACCGAAGCATTACGTCGTCTACATTCTGCTTCTCGATCAGCTCATTTTCGTCATCGCCGATTACGCCATGGGTCTCATGGCCGATCGTGCATCGCGCGTCCTAGGCCGTCTCGGCCACGTGATTCTCGGTGTGACACTCGCCTCGTGTCTCGCGTTTCTGCTGCTTCCGTTCGCCGCACCACAGGGGGCAGCGTGGCTGTTTCTGACGGTAACGGTTCTATGGACGATCAGCTCGTCGGCATTGCGCGCGCCCCCGCTGACGCTTATCGGCAAATACGCGGCGCAGCCTTCGGTGCCATGGCTTTCCGCACTATCCCTCTTCGGCCTCGGCCTCGCGGGGTCCGTTTCGCCCTACCTCGCAGTCACGTTGCGCGATCTCGACCCGCGTATTCCCTTCGTGATATCCAGCGTGGCCCTCGCCATGGCGACGTTTGGCATCATGTGGGCTGAACGCACGCTGGTTAAAACGAGCGCCGCCGCACCTGCGACGCCGATCACCGCGCCGAAACCCCGAGGGCCGGTGATCTGGTTCTTCGTCGCGATTCTTTTGCTCGGCATCGGTTTCCAGATTCATTTTTCGCTGAATGCCGCCCCGCTCTATCTGCGGCACGCGAAACCGGATCAGCTCCAGTATCTGATGCCGGTGTTCTGGATCGGCTTCAATCTCGTGATGCTGCCGGCGAGCCTCGCAACGAAACGATGGGGCGGCATCGCCGTGGCGTCCGTCGGGGCAATCGTCGCCGCGCTCGCTGCATTGCTTGCTCGCACGGCGGGCGACCTCGACACGCTGCTCGCACTGCAATTCATTGCCGGCGGCGGATGGGGCTGCGTTCTGATGAGCGCGTTCTCCGCCGCGATCGCGATCGGGCACACCGGTCGGGAAGGGAAGCTCACCGGCGGACTTTTTTCGCTGCTCGCGGTTGCGGCATTCGCGCGCATCGCGTTCCTCGCAGCGGAGCTCAACAAGGACCCCGCATTTGCGATGGCGTTGAGCTGGATTCCGGTCGCGGCCTGGGGCGCCGGCGGAATGATCCTGCTTTATCTCGCTATGACCCGATCGGCGGCAGGCGTCCCGGTAAGGGCCTGACAGACCGTCCTCGACGTCCTATTTCAATCGCGCGCCGGGGACCGAAGCACGCGCGACTTCGCCGGCATCTTTCAGAGTTCCGAGATCCCAGCAGAGCCTGATCAGCCGGTCGCATTCGGCATCGGAGAGAATGCCTGTCGTCAGCGCCCGGAACTTGGCTTCGAGCGCTGCATCGCTCATCGGCCGGTCAAGGCTGCCGATCGCGTGCTCCACGAATTTTTCCAGCGTGGCGCCGTTCCTGAGTCGCACGCTGACACGGGCCTGATCTTCGTGCAGGCCCGGCTCGACTTCCGCACGCACGCGGTCGCGCAACGCGATGACCCTGGGATCAGCAACCACGGCGTCGCCGTATTCAGCCTCCCCGCCCGCGCCATAGATGAGCGCAGCAGCGGCCGAATGATAGACGCTGAATTTCCCCTCGAGCCCGACGCGCGGCGTCTTCTTGCCGGTGAGCTCGAGCACCAGCGGATGCACCTTTGCATTGATGGCTTCCACGTCCTCCGCTTTGAGGCCGTGCTCGTTCCGAAGCTGTATGCAGGCATCGATGATCGGATGGATGACGATGCCGCATGCGAAAGGCTTGTAGGTATTATGTGAGATCTCCCACGTCTCACCGAGACCGGACGTGATTTGTGCAGGATCGAAACGCGTCGAAAGGACGTTCGCGAAGCCGCGCTTCGCCTCGATTCCGCTGTTCGAGCTCGTAAAGTCGCGCTGCGCAAGAAGTGCTGCAAGAACGCCGTTTCGCGCCGCATTGCCGGGATGGAACGGCTTGCACATCGTGCCGAACATTTCGCGCAGTCCCGAAGCCTGCGTCGCGGCGATTCCCAGGGCCCATATCATCTGCTGCTCGCTCAAGCCCAGCAGCCTGCCCGAAGCGGCCGCGGCACCGAACACGCCCGTCGTGCCGGTGATGTGCCACCCGACGCCGTAATGTTCCGGATACACCGAGTTGCCGATGCGACACTCGACCTCCACGCCGAGAATGAATGCGTGGATGAAATCAGCACCTGAGACCGGCGTCTTTTCCGCCAATGCAAGGATTGCCGACGCCACAGGGCCGCTCGGGTGAATTACTGTTTTGAGATGAGTGTCGTCGAAATCGAACG
The DNA here is from genome assembly GCA_046595235.1 of Burkholderiales bacterium. Lineage (GTDB taxonomy): Bacteria > Pseudomonadota > Gammaproteobacteria > Burkholderiales > SG8-41 > JAQGMV01. Next base: position 7,585 of record JBKJPI010000293.1, read on the forward strand.
TATGCGACGTGACGCCATTCATGAGCGCCGCATGCATCACGTCCAGACGATCGCCGCGCCCGAGCACGGTTGCCTGGGCAGCGCCTGAAAACGGCGCCAGGGCCGCGATGGCGCGCTCGACCGTCTCGTGTCGGGACGCACCCACTGCACATCCGAGCCAGTTCAGGAACGAACGCGCCGCCTCGTGAAGCACCGTCCCGGGAATTTGCGCGGCGTCGTGCTCCACCACGAAACGTGCAAGTGTGCGTGTGACTTCCATGGTAGCTCCGAATCTCAGCGCAGGAGAAACCGCTTTTCCCACGCTTCCACGTCGGAGAGCTTGAGCGCTTCGTTGTATTCCCTGAAGGTGAGCATGCGGTCGCGCGCTTTTTTCGTGGTGCCGTCACGCTTGAGTGCACCGAGCGCGTCACGAATGCCGAAACCTGCGGCATAACGCCCGAGGCCTGGATAGATCGCAACGCGGAGGCCCAGCGCGTCGAGGTCCGGTGCGGTCAACTGGCCGAGCTCGCCCAGCTCTTCCACGTTCACCAGACACGGCGCATCGATCTCGGACGTCACGCGCTTCAGCTCATCCACGATACGCGCGCTGCTCTTCAATTCGACGAATACGATGTCGGCTCCCGCCTCGCGGTATGCCTTGCCGCGGCGGATTGCTTCGTCGAGCCCGTGACCGGCTGCAGAATCGGTGCGCGCGATGATGAGAAAGTCAGGATCCTTGCGCGCAGCGACGGCCGCTTCGATCTTGCCGACGTGTTCGCCCATATCGACCACGGGACGCGACCCGGGCAGATGACCGCAGCGCTTTGGCGCGACCTGGTCCTCGATGTGAATCGCGGCCACACCGGCGGCCTCGAACTCCTGCACGGTATGCCGGACGTTAACGGCATTCCCATATCCCGTGTCCGCATCGCAGATCAGGGGGATGTCGATGCACGAAGCCGCGCGATGCGCCTGTTGGGACAGGAGCGTCAGATCGATGAGGCCGACATCCGGTCTCCCGAGCAAGCTCGCGGATACGCCATTGCCGGTCATGTAAACGGCTTCGAAACCCGCCTGCTCGACGAATCTCGCGCCATACGCATCGTAGATCCCGGGCGCGACGATCATCGGCCCCTCGGTAAGGCGCTTGCGTAATTTCTGTCGTGCGGTTGGCGTTGCGTCTTTCACGTGAGCTTCCAGTCGGGATGAGACTGCAAAAACGGAATGAGGCCGCCCGCGGCCAGCAGTGACTGCATGGCGGAAGGCAGCGGTGGGAACGTGCGCTCGATGCCCCGTGCGCGAACAGCCAACAGACCGGCTGCGAGGTTGAGCTCGAGGTCGTCGCCTTCGTCGATGCCGGTAATGTCGCACTCGACGAGAGGCAAGCCGTTGTTCATGGCATTCCTGAAGAACTGGCGGCCGAAGGCGGGTGAAACGATTGCCGCCACGCCCATCAGGCGCATCGCGTGCACCGCCTGCTCGCGCGAGGAATTGATCCCGAAGTTGCGGCCGGCGGCGATGATGCCGCCGCTTTTGAAACGCGCTGCAAAACCCGGCGCGATTTCCTCGAACGCATGCTGCGCAATGTAATTCGTGTCTTTACCCGGAAGGTATTTGGCCGAGCAATGAACGTCCGTGTTGATCTCGTCAGGCAGGACGTGAGCGCGGCCGCGGAGCCCTGTAGTCATTCCTTGTACTGTGCTCATGCGAAACCGCCTGCGCCGAAACGGATTGAGGGGCCGCTCACGCAGCGGCGCGCCAGGTGCCGCCCGCCACCTCACGTGGATCCGTAATGAAGCCGGTCAGCGCGGACGCGGCCACGGTCGCGGCAGAGCCGATCCATATCTCGGATTTGGAGTTTCCGAGCCGCCCTTTGAAGTTACGGTTCGCGCTCGAGATCGCGACCTGATCATCGCCGGTGATGAGGTGACCAGTGATGTTGACGCAGGTTCCGCATCCAGCCGCCTCCACCGACGCGCCGGCGCTCGTCAATGCTTCGATGAGCCCTTCACGTAAAGCCGCAAGGTACACCTGACGCGACGCGGGGGTGACGATCATGCGAACGCCTTTCGCAATGCGTTTTCCCTTGAGTATCGCGGCGGCCTGCCGGATATCGTCAAGCCGGCCGTTCGTGCACGTTCCGATCAGCGCGAAATCGATTTTCTGACCCGCGACTTCAGGCACGCCGACGATGTCATCGATGCGATGCCTCCGGGCGACCTGCGGAGCAAGCGCCGCCGCGTCGATCTCGATGCGCTCCACGTACGTAGCGTCCGCATCGGCCTGCACCGGCCGCGGCGGTTTCGCGCCGTGCGCGCGCAACCATGCAAAAGTCTTCTCGTCGGCTTCGAGCAGTGCCGCCTTCGCGCCGAGCTCGGCGCGAAGGCGGCCTTTCAGC
>JBKJPI010000559.1:0-9206 GCA_046595235.1 Burkholderiales bacterium
CTTCATGCGCGATGTGTTTGACCACGGCCAGATCGTGCGAGATGAACAGATACGCGAGCTTGAATTCCTGCTGCAAGTCGGCCAGCAGATTCAGCACCTGCGCCTGGATCGACACATCGAGCGCCGACACGGGCTCGTCGCAGACGATGAACGAAGGCTCCATCGCGAGCGCGCGCGCGATACCGACGCGCTGGCGCTGACCGCCCGAAAGCTCGTGCGGATAACGTTCGGTCATGTAGTCGAAGAGGCCGACCTGCGACAGGAGCTCAGCCACCCTGGCGCGGGCTGCAGTGCGATCCGGCTGCAGCTTGTACACGAGCATCGGCTCGGCAATGATTTCGCCGATCGTCATGCGCGGGTTCAGCGAGCTGTACGGGTCCTGAAAGATGACCTGAATCTTGCGGCGGTACTGCCTGAGCGCGTCGCCCCTGGACCGCGTCACGTCCGCGCCGCCGAAACTGATGGTGCCTTCGGTCGCATTCTCCAGGCGCAGCAGGGTGCGCCCGACCGTGGTTTTGCCGCAGCCCGATTCGCCGACGAGCCCGAGCGTTTCACCTTTGAACACGTCGAACGAAATTCCATCGACGGCGCGAACCACGGAACGGCTCGAGCCCAGCGCTTTCAGGCCGGTCGAGACTTCGAAGTGGGTCTTCAGGTTGCGAACGCTCAGGATGGGCTGGCTGCGATCGATCGCTTTCGCAGCTGGAGGCAGAAGTGACGCGCGGGCGAGGCCCAGACCTTCAGGACCGACGCGTGCCATCTCCTGCGCCCTCACGCACGCGGAAAAATGTCCCGGCTCGATTTCGAGGAGCGGCGGCGGCGCCTCCTCCGACTCGGGCACTTTCGCGGGACAGCGCGGCGCGAAGCGGCAGCCGGGCGGCGTCGCGAGAAGGCTGGGTGGCATGCCTTCGATGGTCTCGAGCTTCAACCCGCGCGGCCGATCGAGACGTGGAACCGAGCGCAGCAAGCCCGCGGTGTAGGGATGCAGCGGCTTCGCGAAGAGCTCGCCGGCGGTAGCCTGCTCGGTCATCCTGGCGGCGTACATGACGTTCACGCGATCCGCATAGCGCGCAACGATGCCGAGGTTGTGCGTGATGATCACCATCGCGATATTGAGGTCGCGCGAAAGATCTTTCATCAGCTTGAGAATCTGCGCCTGAATGGTCACGTCGAGCGCGGTCGTCGGCTCATCCGCGATGATGAGCTTCGGATTGCACGCGAGCCCGATCGCAATCATCACGCGCTGGCGCATGCCGCCCGAGAACTGGTGCGGGTATTGGTCCAGCCTGCGATCCGCGTCGGGAATACCGACCATCTTCAGAAGATCCGTTGCACGCGCACGCGCGGCGCGCATGTCCATGTCCAGATGGATCAGCAGCGGCTCCATGATCTGAAAACCGATCGTGAGCACGGGGTTGAGCGAGGTCATCGGTTCCTGGAAGATCATCGAGATCTCCCGTCCGCGAATCCTGCGCATCTCGTCGTCCGACAATTTGAGAAGATCGCGACCTTCAAAGAGAATGCGGCCGGCAACGATGCGCGCCGCCGGCTTTGCGAGGAGCCGCATGATCGCGAGCGACGAAACCGATTTGCCGCATCCCGATTCACCCACGAGTGCCACGACTTCGCCGGGCCGCACCGTGTATGAAATGCCTTCCACCGCGCGTACCACGCCCCGGCTGGTCACGAAGTGAACCTGCAGGTCATCGACTTGCAGCAGCCAGGGGCTGCCGGGAACCGCGTCGCGGGAAGCGACGCCGGCGATAGGCTGATCCATCCTCGGGGTGGTGCTTATAGGAATAGTCGAGGGAGGCTAGGCAGCGCCTCAGGCGTTGTCAAGCACAGGGGTCAAGAGAACGGAACTGTTGAGCTCGACCGCAAGGCCGCCTGCAGCACCCTCGCGACGTGGACCGCCTCACGCCCGGCGCCGTCACGAATCTGATGACGGCAGCTCGTGCCGTCGGCAACGATCAGCGTGTCGGCGGTGCTTTCGCGCACCGTAGGCAGCAGCGAAAGCTCGCCCATCTTCATCGAGACGTCGTAATGCCTGGCTTCATAGCCGAAGCTTCCGGCCATTCCGCAGCAGCTCGACTCGATCGTTTTGACTTCCAGGTCCGGCACGAGCCGCAGGATCTGCTCGACGGCCGGCAGCGCTCCAAAGGCCTTCTGGTGGCAGTGGCCGTGCAGCAACGCGTGTTTCTGTGGCAGCGGCATCAATTCCAGGGTCAGCCGGCCGGACTGGGCCTCGCGCGCGAGAAACTCCTCGAAGAGATAGGCATTGAGGTTGAGCTCTGCGGTTTCGGGGCCCGGCATCATCGACAGATACTCGTCGCGCAGTCCAAGCACGCACGAGGGCTCGAGCCCCACGATTGGGATCCCGCGCTCGATATACGGCAGCAAGGTGTCGAGCATGCGCTGCGCCTCAAGTTTGGCTTCTTCCACCAGGCCCGAGGCTAAAAAGGTGCGGCCGCAGCACAGCGGCCTTCCGCCGTCTTTCGCATCCGGCAGGTGAACCGTATAGCCAGCCGCGCGCAGCACGGCCAGCGCCGCATGCGCATTCTCGGGCTCGAAGTAGCGGTTGAAGGTGTCGACGAAGAGAACGACTTCTTTTCCCCTCGCCCCCACCCTCTCCCCAACAGGAGCGAGGGAGACTGGGTCGCGGGCCGGGTTAGGGTGACGGGACTTGAAACAATCGCTGCGCCACTTCGGCAGCGGCCGCTGCGGGGCGAAACCCAGCGCGCCTTTGAACACCGCCGAGAGCGCGTTGGTTAGCGGCGCCATCCGTGATGCCCATGGCGCATACCGCGGCATGTATGCGACCAGGCGGTCCTTCAACGTGAGCCCGTGCCGCTTCTTGTAATGGTGAAGAAACTCGACCTTCATCTTCGCCATGTCGACGCCGGTAGGACACTCGCGCCTGCACCCCTTACACGATACGCACAGATCGAGTGCCTCGAATACCGCGTCCGACGTGAAGCCGTCGGGGCCAAGCTGCCCTGACATCGCCAGGCGCAGCGTATTCGCCCGCCCACGTGTCAGATGCTGCTCGTCGCGTGTGACCCGATACGAGGGACACATGGTGCCCGCGTCGAACTTGCGGCAATGTCCGTTGTTGTTGCACATCTCGACCGCCTTGTCGAAGCCGTGCCAGTCGGACCAGTCGAGAACGGTGTCGATTTTCTTCGCTGCATAGCCGGGCTTGAAGCGGAAGAGGGTCCGGTCATCCTGCTTCGAAGGCCGCACGATCTTCCCCGGATTCAGGAGGCCTTTCGGATCGAAGAGATCCTTGATTTCGTCGAAAGCGCGCGTGAGCCTGGGGCCGAAGAAGGGTGCGATCCACTCCGAGCGCACGAGTCCGTCGCCGTGCTCGCCGGAGTAAGAACCCTTGTACTCGCGCACGAGCTCGGCTGCTTCCTCCGCGATCGCGCGCATTTTGTGCGCGCCATCGGTACGCATGTTCAGTATCGGACGCACATGCAGACACCCGACCGACGCGTGTGCGTACCACGTGCCTTCAGTGCCGTGCTTGTGAAACACCTGCGTCAGCCGATCGGTGTATTCCGCAAGATGCTCCAGCGGCACCGCGCAATCTTCGATGAACGAGACCGGTTTACCGTCGCCTTTCATCGACATCATGATGTTGAGGCCGGCTTTGCGAACCTCCCACACATCGCGTTGCAGCGCCGGCTCGACGATCTCGATGACGCCGCCCGGAAAGCCCAGGTCACCCATCAGCTCCACAAGCTGACGCAGACGCGCATGCTGCTCGTCCGGATCGTCACCTGCGAATTCGACGAGGAGGATCGCTTCAGGCGTGCCCTTGATGAACTTTTCGACAGTGGCGCGAAAGGCGGGGTTCTCGCGCGCGAGGCGGATCATCGTTGCATCGACGAGCTCGACCGCGACCGGCGCGAGCTTGACGATGTGCTGCGGCGCTTCCATCGCCTTGTAAAAGGTCGGGAAGTGACACACCCCCAGCGTTTTGTGTTTCGGCAGCGGCGACAAATCGAGCTCGATCCGTCGCGAATATGCGAGGGTGCCTTCAGACCCGACTAGCAGATGGGCCATGTTGATAGAGCCGCTCGCCTGAAGGCTCGGGCCTCGGCTCTCACGAACAGAGGGAAACCTTCCACGGTTTCCCTCCGTAACCTCCTTTCCCCCACCTATTGGGGTCGTGAGCATCATTTCGAGGTTGTAGCCGCCGACCCTCCGCAAGACCTTCGGATAGCGGTGTTCGATCTCCTCGGCTTCGCGCGTTGCAATGCCGCGGATCTTTGAAACCAGCTCGCGATACTCGCGCGGGCCTTCGACCCGGCTCATGTCGTCAGGTACGGCGCCAAACCGAAACGACGAGCCATTGGCCAGCACCGCATCGACCGCGCGCACGTTGTGAACCATGTTGCCGTAGCGAATCGAGCGCGATCCGCACGAATTGTTGCCTGTCATGCCGCCGATGGTGGCCTGGGCGCTGGTCGAGACGTCCACCGGATACCAGAGCCCGTGCGGCTTGAGATACGCATTCAGATGATCGAGGACCATTCCCGGCTGCACGGTAACGGTTGCCGCAGCCTTGTCGAAATCGATGACCGCGTTCAGGTGCTTGCTCACATCGATCACCAGCGCTTCGCCGACCGTTTGACCGCACTGCGACGTGCCGCCCCCTCGCGGGAGCACGGGGACGCCGGCGTCGATCGCGATTCTGAAGGCTGTAAGCGCGTCTTCCTCACTGCGCGGCACAACGACCCCGATCGGCTCGATCTGGTAGATCGACGCATCGGTGGCGTACCGGCCCCGCGTCGCCGCGTCGAACATGACTTCGCCGTGAATTTCGCGCTTCAGCCGCGCGGCAAGCGGGCTATCCCCCGCCTTCCCCTCATCCCTCATCCGTCCGCCTTCATCCTTCGTCCCTCCTCATTCCTAAACCCTCCCTATAATATGAACGATCGGCCGAAAGTGGACATCTATTCGTAGCAGTTTCGTCCGAAAGTGGACATCTACTTTCGGCCGGAACGGCAGTCAGCACCAAAGGCTTCGGGCGGCCGGGCGCCTTTGGTGCCGTAAGGGCAACGAAGAACCGCGTGGTGAGCAGCGCGCTTGGTGTTTGGTAGTAGTTTCAAGCTCGAATCGGCGGGCTTCGCCCGCGATTCAGTTCAAATTGGTAGTTCCGGCGCAAGTAGGTGTGCACTTTGCGACGAGATCTAGCCGGGCTGAGGCGGCGCTTCCTGGGGTGCAGCGCCCGCGCGCGCGCTCCCCTGGGCCGCGGTGCCTCCCTGCCTCGCGCCGAACACCATCTCAGTAAGCCAGTTCACGAGAAGGGACGTATAAGCGCGTTGCGCGGGTTCCTGTGACAACCCGTGATCGGCGCTTTCGATCACGCGATAGGTCAGGGAATGCGCGTGTTTCGCGGCTTCGACGTAATTCTCAATCGTGCGGTGCGGCACCGTATCGTCTTTCTCGGATTCGACGATGAGGATGTCACCCTTGAAATTCGCGCATGCCTTGAGCGCACGATTGTCCTGCCAGCGCACGTGGCGGCGCCGATAGGCGGGCAGATCCGGGTCCTTATGCAGCTGCTTCTTGGCCAGCGCCCACCCGGCGTCTTTGTACAGCGCCGGCACGCGCAAGGCGAGCCACCGCACTGGGCGGAGCGTCGTCAGGATCGCGGCCAGGTAACCGCCATAACTGCTGCCCACCACCGCCATGGCGCTGGCGTCGACGCTTGGGTGATTTGCGAGCTCGTCGAAGGCGGCGAGAACATCGCGCAGGTTGTCTTCTCGAGATACTGTTTCCTGCTGCGCATCGGTGCGAGCGTGCCCGCGTAGATCGAACGTGAGACCAATGCAGCCGAGCGCGGCGATCTCTCGTGCGCGCAAGATACTGTTGCTGGCTGCCCCCCCACCCGTGAACGAAGAGGACGCCCGGGATTGCCGTCGCCGGTGCGATCAGCGTTCCGGCAATGCGCCCACCATCGACCGCGATCTGAAGCTTGCGGTCATGCGTTGCCATAGGGCTTCACGACAGTATATTTAGTGAGGCAACCGACCTCGGCGTCATCGCCGCGAAAATGCACCACAGCGTCGCGCGGCGTGCGCGCCTTCTCGTCGTAAACTTCAGTGCATTCAGCGCAAATGATATCGAGTGCTTCGTCCGCGCGGAATGCCTCGAGCGCCGCAATTTCAGCGCCGCTAGCGCCGCCGATTCGCCACGACTGCTCGAGCACGCCAGAGTGGATCGCCCCCGCCGCTCCGCAGCCGCGCACGATATCGTAGTTGCGGCGCGAAGCGAAGAACCCTGCAAAACACCGGCGGGCGGCGGCGTCGTAGACCTGCGCCTGCTCGATTGCGGTGCGAATGTCGTCGTCGATATCCAGCGCGAGCAACGCTGCGAACCCACCGCGCGCAACGGTGAGGTCGGACCCGCCGTAGACCCGCTCGCCGGCGTGATCGGTCGTGAGTTTTTGCGTGCCGTAATAGGTTGCGACGAGATCGTCGACTGCCACCTGACCGACGCTGAAAGTGGTCACGTCGATAAGGTTCTGCTCGATGACGACGCCGCACGTCTCGAGCACCTGCAAATCGATGGCTTCGAGTGCGCTCGACAGCCCGTTGGCGTCGAAGGCGACAACCTGCCCGCGGCCGCCAATCGCAAGCGCCGGCTTCACACGCACTGGGCCGCGCTCGAGAAGCGACTCGCCGCCGGACTGCGCGTCTTCGAGTGAGAAAGCCGAAAACCCGGGAAGCACCGCTCGACGTACGGTTCGGGCGAACTCGCCGGACCAACCTTCCGGCGCCTGCGCCTGCGCGGCGATAAGCGGGTGCGTGATCGTCTTGGTGCCGACGAACGGGAAAGGGACGACGCCGCCGAAAAAATCGTCTGCACTTGCGATGCCGAGCGCCTTGGCGGTGTCCGCGCCGACGAGCGTTTCTCCGGGAACGATATAGCGCGAACCTTCGCAAATCCCGGCGGGCGCGTAATCGCCTGCGTATTCGTAGCCTTTCAGCACCGCCAGCCGCTCTGCGAGCGCTCTGCGGGTGATGGCTTCGTGACTGCTTCGATCTTCGTTCGCGCCGCGGGGATACGAGACGACGACGCCTGGCGCCTCCAGCTTCGGACGTGAACCCGCCCAGTTACGGGCAGGACGACGTCCGATGATGTCAGTGCTGCGCATCGCCCCGTGCACGCCGTGGCCCTGCTTTACGTGAGATGTGCGAAATGACGCAAGAAGCGGACCCGCCGTCCAATATGATGCGTCTAGAATGACCCTTCAGTCGCCTCGAGGAGCGATCATTATGAAATCCGCAACTTACGCTTCCGCACTCGTGATGCTCGCCATCGCTTCGGAGGTTGCTGCGCAGGCTGTTTACAAATCGACGATGCCCGACGGCAGAATTATTTACAGCGAGAAGGGGGAACCGGGCGCCACTCGCGTCGACAAGATGGATCCAACGCCTGCCAAGACCGGGGTAACCGGTCTCACGCCCGAAGAGAAAGCACGTGCGGAGCGCGAAGCGCACCAGCGGGCCTCGAATGCTGCCGCAACTGCGAAGAGCGAGAAGGGTGTGGAGGATGCACGGCGTGCGCTCCAGCAGGCAGAAACGGCGCGCGACGCCGGCAAGGAGCCGCTGCCGAACGAACGCGTGGGCATTGCCGGCGGCGGGAGCCGGTTGAACGAAGCCTATTTCGCGCGCCAGAAAGCGCTCGAAGACGCAGTCATCGCAGCCCGCAAGCGCGCCGCGGAGCCGCGCTAGGGGCGCGATGATCGTTGCCGCTCCTCGCGATGACAGTTTTGCCAAGCTGCTTTAGACTTACAAAATTCGGTTGAACCACAGTAGCGAAAGCATGGCCGAGGCAATTGCGAGCAGAGCCGCGAGTGCGGCGAAGAGCGCAGAGACTTCGGTTTCCTTCCTCTCGAGCACGAATCGCGAGTTGAGAGCGCGGTAAACCTTCTTGAGCTCGGCCGCGTTGCCCGCGTAGAAATATTGCCCGTGGGTGATGGTCGACACATTCCTGAGCGTTGCTTCGTCGAGACGCACCCGCATGCGCCAGCCTTCGAATCCCATGACCTCGCCGTCGGGCGTACCGACGCCGACTGTGAAGATGCGGATGCCGCGCTCGGCCGCCAGGCGCGCGGCTTCGAGCGGATCGGGCCCCGTCGTTCGCTGACCGTCGGTTAAGAGGATGATCGCGGCCGATTTGAACGACCCTGCCGGCACCGGCTTAAACGGCGCCTTGCCTGACTTTGCCGGGTCGTCGAGTGACTGGGACTGGGATGGGGGAGGCCGCCTGGCCGCGCCGTCCGCACCTACAGATTCGAGCGTGATACCTGCGCCGGGGAATAGGGTCGCGAGCGAAACGACGATGCCGCTTCCAATGGCCGTGCCGCGCTGAAGCTGCAGCCGATCGATCGCAGCCAGAATCTCCTCACGATTTTGCGTCGGGTGCTGCACGACGAGCGCAGTGGCCGCGAAAGCGACCACGGCGACGCGCGTGCTCCGCGGCTGCTCTTCCACGAATGTGCGCGCGGCAGCCTGCGCCGCCGCAAGCCGGTTGGGCTCGACATCGGTCGCGCGCATGCTCCCGGAGACATCGATTGCGAGCACGACGGTCTCGTGCTGTGAAGGCAGCGTCACGACTGCGGCGGGTCGCGCCATGGCCACGATCATGGATACCAGGGCGAGCAGGAAGAGCAGCGGTGGAATGTGCCGGCGGAATGGGGACGTCGAGCCCATGGCGTCTTTCACCATGGCAAAGCTTGCGTAGCGCACTGCGAGCTTCCTCTTGCGGCTTACGAGGTATGCATAGAAAGCCACGAGCACCGGCACCGCCGCGAGCAACCACAGCATTTCGGGCCACGCGAACTTCATGCGTTCGCTCGGAGATGCCCGGGCAGGTGCCCACCGGCGGCCAGCTGGCTACGGCGTTTGCGAAGGTCCGCGAAGCGCATGATCGCATCGACGATCTCGCCATCCGTCGCGAGCTCCAGCGCATCGACGCCAGCCTGACTGAAGCACGCACGTAACTCGGTCTCGCGGCGCTCCGCAACGGCTGCAAAGCGCTGCCGGAACCCCCGGTCGTGGGTATCCACGAAAATCTGCTCTCCGGTCTCGGAGTCCTGCACGACGAGGAGGCCGAGGTCGGGGAGCTCCATCTCCAGCGGATCGTAAAGGCGCACCGCAATCACTTCATGGCGGCGTGCGATGTGCGCG
>JBKJPI010000641.1:0-13592 GCA_046595235.1 Burkholderiales bacterium
ACGGCGGCCGCAGTGCCGAGCACAGTCAGCATGTTGGCCGTGACCGTGGAGCAGGTGCCGTCGCTTCCCATGCTGACGTTCACACCCGCGTCGAGCAGCGCGCGCACGGGTTGAATACCCGAGCCGAGCGTGAGATTCGACCACGGGTTGTGCTGCGCGCTCGCGCCCGAGCGTGCCAGGGCGTCGATCTCGCGTGGATTGAGCCATACGGCGTGAATGAGGCTCGTGCGATGAGAAAGGAACCCGATGCGGTCGAGATGCTCGACGATCGGACAACCGTAGAAGAGCCCGCCCGTGACGACCTGCATGCGGGTCTCCTGCACGTGGGTGACCAGCGGCAGGTCGTGCTCGTCGGCAAAGCGCCGCCAGCGCAACAGGAATTCGTCCGTGCAGCGCTGCGGCGCCGACACTGAAACGGCGAGTCCGACGCGCGACTGGCGCGGATGTCGCGTGCGGGCGAGATCGGTGCACAAGGCTTCGAGATCCGGCTCGGGCGCAGGACGCTGCTCTCGCCAACTTGCGAGCAGCGCTGCGCCGCACGCTTCCTCCGCGAACGGGAAGTTGTCGACGATCGGGCGGTTCATCATCGCGAAACCGACGAGCGCGCGGATGCCGATGTCGTCGTAGGCCTGCAACGCCGCATCGATGTTCGCGCGGTTGACCGCATTCCCGAGTCCCATATCGTCGAGCACGGTGGTGGTGCCCGTGCGCAACGCTTCGATTGCGCCGATCAACGTTCGCAGATACGTCTGGCGCGGCGTGAGCACGATCGGTATGGGCGTTCGCACGTAATGCATCCACAGCTCGAGCGGGAGGTTCTCGGTGCGGCCTTTCTGAAAATGCTCGTGAGAATGGAAGTGCCCATTGATGAGGCCCGGCACCAGCAGGCGTCCGTTGAGATCGATCACCCGGTCTCCGCGCAAGCTGCCGGACTCTGCGATCACGGAGATCCGGTCGCCCTCGATCAGGACATCACGGGGCTTCCTGTCGAAGTCGAAGTTTTCGCCGAGCAGGACGCTCGCACCGCGCAGTACGATACTCATGGATTCACTTCCATTCCTGGCGGCGATCGCCGCATAAGCGTGTCAATCGCGTCTGAAGGCAAAACTGGAATTTTCATCGCAGGTGCCTCGAGATCCCGGCCACGCGCTCCATGACGATCCCGAGCAGTATCGTCGCGGCGATCAGGACACCGGAAACTGCCGCAGCGCGTACATCGAGATTCGATTCTATGATATGCCACAGCCGGATCGGCAGCATTTCGGTTCTCGCATCCGACAGAAAAAGTGAGATTGCCACGTTGTCGAAAGACGCCATGAACGCGATGAATGCGCCGGCGGCAATGCCTGGGGCGATGAGTGGCAGGGTGACCGTGCGAAACGCGAACAGCGGTCGGGCGCCCAGGCTGCGCGCGCTCTCGAGCAGCACCGGATCGAGCTGTGTCAGGCTCGCGATGGTGGTGCGCACGATATAAGGCGTGGTAATGGCGATGTGGCCGATTACGAGCGTGCTCATCGAAAGGCCGGTGCCGGCGACATTGAATACCACCAGCAGCGCGAGCCCGAGCGCGAGCGTCGGCAACATCAGCGGCGACATGAAGACCGAATCGAGGACGCGGGCCCACAAGCTTCTGCGTCGGGCGAGTGCGAGCGCTGCGGCGACTCCCAGAACCACCGATAGCGCGGTGGCAGCCGCGGCGACCTGCAGGCTGGCAAGGGCGGCACCGAGAATTTCAGGGGACTCCTGCCAGAGCGCCACGTACCAGCGAATCGAATAACCCGGCGGGGGGAATTTGAGCGAGTAGGCGTTGGTAAACGAGGTGATCAGCACGATCAGCGTCGGCGCCACCAGAAGCACACCGGCGATTGCGCCCAAGGTGCCCATGATCGTGTTGAAGGACCAGCGCTCCGCGCGCGAAGCAAGCGTTTCGCGCGCGCGCGCACGCAAAGAGGGCGCCTCGACCACGGGCATGGAGACGTCAGACATGAACGAACACTCGGCTGCGGCGCCCCAGCAGATTGGCTGCGGTGACGATGATCAGCACCGATACGAGCAGTACCACCGCAACGGTCGCCGCGAATGGATAATTGTTCGACTGGATCGCCTGCTGGTAGATGTAGAACGGCATGAACATGTGCTGGCCGCCGCCGACGAGCGTCTGCGTCACGAAGGCGCTGGCTGACGCGGCGAAAACGAGGAGGCACCCGGCAAGGAGTCCCGGCATCGACAAGGGCAGCGTGACCTGAAGGAAGGTGCGCCATCTGCGCGCACCGAGCGCTTCCGAAGCTTCGCGAAGATGGGGGTCGATGTTCGACAGCGCCGTGATCAGCGGCAGCACCATGAGCGGCAGTTCGATCTGGGCGAGCGCCACCACCACGGCCCAGGGCTGATACAGAAGCTTTGCCGGGGTTTCGATCCAGCCCAGTGCGAGGAGGCCCTCGTTAATGATGCCCTGGCGTCCGAGGATCACCACCCATGCGAAGGTGCGCACCACTGCGCTCGTGAGCAGCGGCAGCACGATGAGAAGAATGAGTATGGGCTGCATCCGGCGCGGTGCAAGCGTGTACAGGTACGCGAGTGGATAACCGATGAGAAGGGCCAGCACGGTTGTTCTCAGTGCGAGCCACAGGGTTTGCACGAGCACGCCCACGTTGAAGGTGTCGCCGAAAAACTTTACGTATTGCCCGACTCCGCTTTCCTTCATCTGCGTGTCTTCGTGCAGGCTGATGTAGCCGAGCATGGCGAGCGGCAGGAAAACGAATACGACGAAGAAGAGCGATAGCGGCAGCGCGAGCTGCCAATCGCGCAGCCAGCGGCGGGGGCCGGTGCGCGTCATGCGGCGAATACCGTGGGCTGCGCGCCGGGCACGAGCTGGAGAAACACCTTTTGTCCGGGTAGGGACCGGGATGTCGATTGCATGCGCGCCTCGACCACTTTGAGCGGCGTGCCATCTCCAAGCGTGAGCTCGTGCACCGTCGTCGGTCCAAGCGGCAGAGTCATGCGTACGGTGGCTTCGAGCCCTGTCCCATCCGGCGAAAACGAAAACTGCTCCGGCCGCACGGAAAGCAGGACGCTGCCGTTGCGTGAGCAGGGACGCGCGCCCGGCAAGTCGATCACGCCGCCGCCTGCCAGCGCGACGCGATAGGTCCCATCAGACTCCGCTGTCAGCCGCCCCGGCAGCAGATTGGTCGTGCCGACAAAGCCTGCGACGAACAAGGTCGTCGGCGCATCATAGATCTCGTCCGGCGCGCCGTATTGTTCGACCCGGCCCTTGTTCATGACCGCGATGCGATCGGCCATGCTGAGCGCTTCTTCCTGGTCGTGGGTCACCATGACCGTCGTGATGCCGAGCTCGCGCTGCAGACGCTTTACTTCGATCTGCATGTCGAGCCGCAGATTCTTGTCGAGCGCGCCGAAAGGCTCGTCGAGCAGCAACACGCGGGGACTCACTGCGAGTGTGCGCGCGAGTGCCACACGCTGCTGCTGACCGCCCGAGAGCGCTGCGGGGTAGCGCGAGGCGAGTGCCTCGAGCTGGACCAGCTTCAGCATGCGCGAGACGGTGCCGGCGATCAGCCCGCGCGGCATCCCGCGGGCGCGCAGGCCGTAAGCGACGTTGGCCTCGACGCTCATGTGCGGAAACAGCGCATAGTTCTGAAAAACGATGCCGGCGCCGCGCTCGTTCGGCGGCAGGCTGTCGACGATTTCCCCGCCGATGCTCACGTGACCGGCGCTCTGGCGCATGAGCCCGGCGATGATCCGCAGCAGTGTGGTCTTGCCGCAGCCGCTGGGCCCGAGGAGTGCGACGATCTCACCTGGTGCGATGTCGAGCGACACATCCTCGACCGCAACCACTGCGCCGTAGCGATGTGTCACGCTTTCCATGCGCAGGCTTGCAGCCTCGAGCGATGGCTGCGGCTTAGAGGGCCGAGCGCCAAGGGTTTCTGTCGACAGGACGATCATCCAGTGGTTGCTTCGAAGCGAAGCGGCCTAAGCAAGAACGATGCTTGCGTGCACCATGGAGGAAGAGCTTCGTCTGACCGCACGCGTCTCGCACCGGCGCGGAGCGCGAGTCGGGCATAATGCATCGGAGCGGTGCGCACCGCCCTGTCCATCCCTGCGAGTGCGCCCGAGAACTGCACGCGTAAAGCTGGCGTAGTAGTTGCTAACGGCAGGTCCCCGCATCACTCATCATACACCGGGAGTCCACATGGTTATCGATCTTAGGCGCCGCCGCGCACTGCAGGTGATCGCCGCGGCAGGGGCATCAGCACTCGTTTCACCGACGTTCGCGCAGTCGAAATCGATTGCGGCAACGACCTATCCCGGGGCGTGGGAATCCGCGCATCGCGCGTTTCTGGTTCCTGCTTATCAGAAGGCCAGTGGCGCCGGCGTGAATCTCGTGGCGTCACTCGCCGTCGACACCGTGTCGAAGATCACTGCGCAAAAAGCTAATCCGCCGTACGACGCGATCATTCTTGATGAAGGCCCTTATCTGGCGGCGCTGCAGCACGACATCTTCGAGAAGATTCCGACCGACAAAGTACCGAACCTCAAAGACATTCCCGCCAACTTCATCGATTCGCGCGGGCTCGGCGTCTTCTGCTCGGCGCAGATCATCGGCATCGCGTACAACACCGACAAGATCAAGAACCCGCCGCGCAGCTGGAACGACCTGCTGAAGCCCGAGTACAAAGGCCGCATAGGACTCGCGAGCATGGGCTCCACGCTCGTTTCGGCCTGATGGCCGAGATTGCGCGCCTCAATGGCGGAAGTGCCGAGAACATGGAGCCCGCATTCGGTTACATCAAGAAACTCCTGCCGAACGTCGGCGCCGTTGCCGCCAGCCCCGGCGCGCTCGCGACGCTTTTTCAGCAGGGCCAGATCGACGTCTCCGTGCACTACAACAACAACGTGGGCGACATGCAGTCGAAAGGCGTGCCCATTGCGCTCGCCCGTCCCGATACCGGCTGGATCCTCATCAGGAGCTCGATGCACATCGTGAAAAACTCGAAGAATGTCGATCTCGCGGCCGCTTACATCAACGCCGCGATCAGCGCGGAGGTGCAGGCAAAGATGGGGGATGCGCCCTACGTCCTGGTGCCGACGAACTCCAAAGTCCCACTGTCCAAGCCGCTGCAGCATTACGCGCGGACTTTTGGTGAGCTCGACAAGATGAACACCGTGGACTGGGTGAAGCTGAACCCGCGTCGGGCGGAGTACATCGACCGCTTCAATCGCGAGGTCAAGGCCTGACGCCGGTCAAGCGGAGACCGAGTGCGCGGATGTCAGGTATCGCCCGAAGCGCCGCGGCGGCGGCTCTTTCTCTCGCGGTCTGCGCCTTGGCTCACGCGGCAGAGGTTTCGGGCTATCCGTCGCGCCCGATACGCATCGTGGTTCCCTTCAGCCCGGGCGGCGCTGCGGATATCCTGGCGCGCGTCGTGGGTCAGCGCCTGACCGAAGCATTCAGCCAGCAGGTGATCATCGACAACCGGACGGGAGCGGGCGGCATCGTCGGCTCCGAGATCGTTGCCAAGTCCGCGCCGGATGCACACACGCTGATGGTCACGTCCTCCGCACACGCGATCAATGCAACGCTGTATCCGAAGCTACCCTACGACACGCTCCGCGATTTCGCTTCGGTCGCGCCGATTGCGGCGATCGCGAACGTGCTGATCGTAAATGCCAATGTCCCCGCCAAGACGGTCAACGAGCTGATTCAGCTCGCGCGCGCCAAGCCAGGGCAGGTGAAGTTCGGCGCCGCCGGCGCCGGCAGCACCCTGCACCTTGCCGGCGAGCTCTTCAAGCTCACGGCGAAGGTGGACATGCTTCACATCCCGTACAAAGGGAATGTGCAGGCGATCACCGATCTCCTCGCAGGTGCGATTGAAGTCTCGTTTCCGCCGGTGATTAATGTGGTGCCATTCAGGCAGGACAAGCGCGTGCGCATCCTGGCCGTGTGCACGCCGCGCCGTTCGGCGGCACTGCCGGAGGTGCCGACGCTCGCGGAATCGGGGCTGGCGGGCTACGCGTACGAGTCCTGGTGGGGCATGTTCGCTCCCGCGAAAACGCCGGTAAATCTCGTCGTGAAGATCAATGACGAGGTGCGGCGGATTCTGACGGTGCCGGAGGTTAAGGATGTCCTCGCAAAGCAGGGCGCGGAGCCTCTGAGCATGACGCCCGCCGAGTTCACAACCTTCCTGCGTACCGAAACGGAGAAGATGGGAAAGCTCGTAAAAGCATCAGGTGCGAAAGCGGAGTAGCCTCCCGATTAAGGCGCGTGGTTCCATACCCAGGAGATCGTTCATGAAGATTCGTATGTGCAGTGCCGTATGGTTGCTCGTTGCCACTTTTTTCGCTGTCGCGCCGGCTCACGCGCAAGCCCCGGTCAAGTGGCGGCTCGCGGGCAACTTCGCCACCGAACACTCATCGAGTGTCGCGATGAACATGTTCCGCGACGAGCTGGCCAAGGCGAGCGGCGGCTCCTTCGTGGTCGATGTCTTTCCGGCCATGCAGCTGGGTGGGGCAGCCGAAAACGTGCAGAACGTGCGTGCGGGGACGCTGCAGATGATCTGGGTCGGCATGGCATTCCTCTCGCGCGCGGTACCGGAGCTGGAGGCGATCTCGCTCCCATTCCAGTTCGACGGCCGGGAGCAGGCATTCCGCGTGGTCGATGGTCCGGTCGGCCAGCTGCTCGACGCCAAGCTCGGCGAGAAATCGATGATCTCACTCGGCTTTCTCGAGCTCGGCGCGCGTCACGTGACCAATTCCAAACGTGCGATCCGGTCGCTCGATGACCTGAAGGGACTCAAGATCCGCCTGCAGCCGAACGAAACCCATCTCGCGACGTTCCGTGCCCTCGGCGCCAACGCGCTCGCGATGGACATCAAAGAGCTGTACCCGGCGCTGCAGCAGGGTGTCGTTGATGGCCAGGAAAACCCGTTCTCCGTGATCAACGCCAGCCGCTACTTCGAAGTGCAGAAGTTCATTTCGAACACCGGCCATTTCTTCGACTTCATCAACGTCGTGGCCAATCGGCGGGCGTACGATGCGCTGTCACCCGCGCATCAGAAGATGCTGCGCGACACCATGGCCAAGGCGGTGGCGTGGCAGCGCGCCCGCTCGCAGGTCGAAGAGAATGAAGCGATTGCGGAGATCAGGAAGCGCGGCATGACTTGGAGCGAGGTCTCACCGGAATTCCGCGAGCAGATGCGGAAAGCCTCTGCAGGCGTCGTCGAGGACGTCAAAAAGCGCGCCGGCGCCGATCTCGTCAATCGGGTGATGGCCGAAACCGCGAAGCGCTAGCCGCCGCTTTCGTCTGAAGTCCATGCGCGCGCTGTTTTCGCGTACGCTCGATTCCGTCGACGGCGTTGCGCGCTGGGCGATCATCATGGCCATGGGCGCGATGATCGCGGTTGTCTCGGTGCAGGTATTGCTCCGCTACGCGTTCAATTCTTCCATCGACTGGTCCGACGAAATATCGCGGCTGCTGTTCGTGTGGTGCATGTTTCTTGCGATTCCCCTGGGAATTCGCGAAGGCGCGCACGTGGGCATCGAGCTCATGGTCACGCACTTCTCCCCGGTCCGCCGTGCGCAGCTCGAAAAGGGATGCGCGCTGATCGCCGCGGCGCTGATGGCCGTGGTCTTATGGCAGGCGGTCAAAGTGTCCTGGCTCACCTGGGACGAGATGCTGCAGACCGTGAACCTGAGCGCCAACTGGTTCACGGTACCCGTCGCGGTCGCGGCAGCTCACAGCATTCTCCACCTGATCCAGCTGCTCTGGCGCGAGCCCGTGCGAACGGTCCTCGCCGTCGAATGAGCAGGCGCCTGTAACCCGATGAGCGGTTGGGTGATGGCGTTCTTCCTCGCCGCGGGCCTGCTGGGAATGCCGCTCGCCTTCGCGCTGGGCGTCGCAGCCATCGGCGGACTGTGGTTGTCCGACGTCGATTTCAACATGCTGCCGCAGCGCATGACTACGGCCGTGAATTCCTTCCCGCTGATGGCGATCCCCCTTTTCATGGTGGCCGGCGAGCTCATGATCAAAGGCGGCATCATGCGGCAGATGGTGTCGTTCGCGAATGCGCTCATCGGTCGTGTGCGCGGCGGGCTCGCGCAGGTGGCGATGCTCTCGGGCGCGATCCTGTCGCTCGTCTCAGGCACTGCGGTGTCCGATGCGGCGGCGCTGTCCTCGACCCTGGGTCCGTCGCTGAAGAAGGAGTACGGTCTTGGGTTCTCGACCGCGGTGATTGCCGCCTCGGCGAATCTGGGACCGATTATTCCGCCCTCGGCGGCGATGATCGTCTATGCCTATCTTGCAGGTTCGAGCGTGTCGATCGCGGCGCTCTTTATCGCCGCAGCGATCCCGAGCCTGATCATCACAGTGGTATTCATGTTCCAGTGCTGGTGGATCGCGCGCAAGCGCGGTTACCCGGTTTCGGGCGAGCCCTTTACGGTAAAGCGGCTGGCGCGGGAAACCTGGCGTGCGTCGCTGTCGCTTGCGCTGCCGATCGTTTGCATCGGCGGGATCATCGGCGGGATTTTCACCGCCACCGAGGGCGCGGCGATTGCCGTGGTGTTCGCGCTTCCGATCGGCTTCTTCGTGACCCGCGAGCTGAAGGTGAGGGACCTCCCGCAGATCCTGTATCGCTCGGCGCTGATGTCGGGCGTGGTGGCGGCGCTGATTGCATTCGCCTCCACCGTGACCTTCCTGTTCACGGTAGACCTGCTGCCGCAGCAGCTCGCGCAGTGGACACGCTCGATCACCACAGACCCGACGACATTCCTGCTGATCGTAGCGGCCATTCTTCTCGTCGTGGGCATGGTCCTCGAATCGAACGCGGCCTATATCATGCTGGTGCCCTTGTTCCATCCGATCGCGCTGACCTACGGCATCGATCCGACGCTGTTCGCTTTCCTCTTCGTGCTCAACCTGATCATCGGCATGATGACGCCGCCGGTGGGCGTGGTGCTGTTCGTGATTCAGGGCATGACCGGGATCAAGATGGGGGCGCTCGTACGCGAGTGCCTGCCGTTCATCGCGTCGCAGTACGCGCTGCTCCTGGCGTGCATCTTCTTCCCGGCGCTGGTGACCTGGCTGCCCAAATTGGTGGGGTATTGAGATGGAGATGAACCACGATCTGCACATGGACCATGCCCTGCGGCTAGCACAGGAAGCCTTCGACCGCGGAGACTGGCCTGTGGGCTCAGTGATCGTGCGCGACGGGGACGTCCTCGCCACTGGCCAGAACCGTCAGAGCACGCAGAACGACATCACCCTGCACGCAGAGACGGTCGCGCTGCGAAACGCGTTTGCAGCGATGAACACGGTCGATCTCTCGGGGGCGACGCTCTATTCGACGATGGAGCCGTGCCCGATGTGCGCCGAAGCGATGCGCCTCTCGGGTGTGAGCCGGCTGGTGCTCGGGCTGCGCCACGCCGATCTCAACCGCATCGACCTCGGCACCTATTCGGTCGAGGCGTTTTGCAGCATGATGAGCTGGCCGCTCGAAATCGTGACGGGCGTGCGCCACGCCGAATGCGGAGCGATCCGCCGCCGCTGGGCGCAGGACAAAGTCAGATGAAGTATTTACCCGCGCCGCAAACTCAGCGCGCGTTGCGCCGGTAAAGCTCGCTGAGGGCCGGATCGACGTTGATCAGCTCTTTTGCCCCGGGGTGCGAATAGCTTCCCACGGAAGGTTTTTTCAAGCCGAGCCCCGCCACCAGCTCCGCAAGCTGCACGCCGCAGGTGATTCCGTCGAGCAGCGGCACGGCAATGCGCGCCTGAAGCTCGCGGTGCTGACCCGCCATCGCTGCACCCGCCAGAACAATCACCTCAGCGCCGCGCTCGTGCACGAGCTTCTCGGCGAGTGCAACCACGGCATCGCCGATCCGTGCGCTGTCTCCATAATCGCGCGTTTCGATGTCCACGCCCTCGACGGCGGCGACGCGCTGTCCGAGCCCGTACGCGGCGAGCATCTCCTCGTACATCGGAAGCGCGCGCTTCCCCAGAGAAATCACGCCGAACCGTCCGCCGAGGGTGCAGGCGATCAGCGCGGCGGCTTCGGTCATGCCGATCACTGGAATCGGCAGCAGCTCACGCAGCGCACCGAGCGCGGTGTCCATCGAGATCCCGATCAGCACCGCGTCGCAGTCCTTGTAGTGTCGTGCAGCCATTGTCACCACGGCGTGCGCGGCGACTGCATTCTCTGATCGGGAGCTGACAATCCGGGCGCCGAACGTGGCGGTCACCGGCACGATGGTGGTACCGGCACGCGCGGCGAGGCGCGCGGTATCCGCCATTTTTGCGGTGATGCTCTCCGTGGTATTGCCGTTGATCAGCAGGAGTTTCATGGTGTATTCCGTGGGGGGTGGACTGCGCGCCAGTGCCTGGCGATGTCGACGCGGCGACAGAGCCAGACGCGATCGTGTTGTTGAACGTAATCGAAAAAGCGCTGAAGGGCCGCGAAGCGCCCCGGACGTCCGACGAGCCGGCAGTGCAGGCCCACCGACATCATCCTGGGCTTTTCCGCGCCTTCGGCGTAAAGCACATCGAAAGCATCACGCAGATACGTAAAGAACTGGTCGCCGGAATTGAATCCCTGCTGCATGCTGAAGCGCATGTCATTGGCGTCGAGCGTGTAGGGGATGACGAGGTGATCCCTGCCACTGACTTCGACCCAATACGGAAGATCGTCGGCATAGGAGTCCGAGTCGTAAAGAAAGCCCCCGTGCTCGACGACCAGGCGGCGCGTATTCGGGCTGTCGCGTCCCGTGTACCAGCCCACGGGCGCCGATCCCGTCATGCGTTTGATGCTCTCGACGGCTTCGCGCATGTGCGCGCGCTCGGTGGCCTCATCGACCTGCTGGTAGCTCGTCCAGCGCAGGCCGTGGCACGCGATTTCGTGCTTTGCTTCGAGCAGGGCCGCGACCGCTTCCGGGTTGCGCTGCAACGCCGTCGACACGCCCCACACGGTTACGGGCACACCGCGCTGCTCGAAGAGGCGCATGAGACGCCAGAAGCCCGCACGGCTGCCGTACTCGTACACGGACTCGACGGTCAGGTGCCGCATTTCGTAAGCGGGGCCGCCGGGGAGCTCGTTTAGAAAGACTTCTGAAGCCGGGTCGCCATGCAGCACGCAGTTTTCGCCGCCTTCCTCGTAATTCATGACGATCGAAAGGGCGATGCGCGCGCCCTCGGGCCATTCCGCATGCGGCGGATTTCTGCCGTAACCGATCAGGTCGCGCGGATAAGCGTTCACGCGCTGTCAGCTGCCGCGGTAGGTCGTGAAGCTCCAGGGCGAGACGAGGAGCGGCACATGGTAATGCTGGTCGGGATGGGCGAGGCCGAAGCGCACCGGGACGGTGTCGAGAAAAGGCGGCTCGCCGCCCGTTGCACTGCGCTGCGCGAAGTAATCCGCCACATGAAACAGAAGCTCGTAGCGGCCGGCGGCCATGTCGCCCTCGGCGAGCAGCGGCTCCGGCGCGCGGCCATCGTGATTCGTGACGACAGTCTTGATGAGGCGGTACGCGCCGCCGTCAAATATCGAGAAGTCGATGCGCATGCCCGCGGCGGGCTTGCCGGCCGCGATATCGAGCACATGAGTCGTCAGGTTCGCCATGGTCGCTGGGTGCAGGTCTAGGCTGTCTTTTGAGATGCGGTTCCGAGCAAAGCGTCCAGCCGCAGGCGCGTGATCGCGTAGACCTGCTGCAGGGCGTTCATAAGCTCGGTGTCGAAATCGTTCGCGATACGCCCCTCGAACTCCGAGAAGATCGATTGCTTCGTGTGATTGCGGACCGCAATGATGAAGGGAAAGCCGAACTTTTCCTGATAGGCTGCGTTGAGCGCAATCAGGCGCGCGAGCTCGATCGCGTCGAGGGCATTCAGGCGAGCGCTCGATTGTTCGGCTTGCGACGACGCGGTCATCTCGCCGGCACGGGCCTCCTTGCCTGCCAGCTCCGGGTGGGCGCGCAGCAAAAGGAGCTGCTCGGCTGGCGTCGCGCTCTCGACCGCGTGCACCATGGCGGTGTGCAATGCACCGATATGGGCAAACGGCCTTCGGATCTCGGCCCTTTCCGCAACCCACGGTGAGTGCTCGAAGAGGCTGCCGAGTACTTTCACGAAGTCGGCGCGAGAAAGTCGATTGAGATCGAGTAGCGAGTTCATCGAACAAGGTATATACACGGTGAGCGCGCTCGTGAAAAGATTCTCACCGGCATACTTGGTGCTTATGCGATCCCCGACTGATTTGAAACCAGGAGGCATACCCGTGGAATCGAAGCGCCCGATCGCAATACTCGCAGCATCTCTCCTCATGCTCGGCTCCGGTGCGGCAGCCGCGCAGGGCACTTCGACGGGCTCGGGACAGGCATGGCCGACCAAGCCGGTGCGTTTCGTCGTTACTTTCGCACCGGGCGGATCGTCCGACATCGTCGCAAGAGTGATGCAGCAGCCGTTGCAGGAAAAACTCGGGCAGCCTGTCATCATCGATAACCGCCCCGGGGCGGGCGGCACGATAGGCGCCGACATCGTCTCCAAGGCCACACCCGATGGCTACACGCTGCTCTTGTCGAACAGCGCCCCGATCAGCCTCTCGCCTTTCATGCTCGCCACGCCGACATACGATCCGGTCAAGAGCTTTACCCACATCGCCTATATCGGCTCGGTGCCGAACGTGTTCGTGCTGCATCCTTCGGTGCCCGCGAAGAATTTCGGAGAGCTCATTTCGTGGATGAAGGCGCAGCAGAATCCTGTCAACTACGGTTCGGGCGGCATCGGGTCGATCGGTCACATCGTGGGTGAAACCATGAAGAAGGATCTCGGGGTGAAGATGGAGCACATCGGCTATCGCGGCTCGGCCCCCATGCATCTCGACCTCATGTCGGGCACGCTCAAGCTGGCGATCGACACGCTCACACAGAACGTGCCGTATATACAGGATGGGAAGCTGCGGGCCGTCGCGGTGACGGGCCCGACGCGTGCATCACTCGCGCCCGAGATACCCAGCGTCGTCGAGGTCGGCCAGAAAAAACTGGTGGCAGAGAATTTTCTCGGAGTGTCTGGCCCTGCGGGCATGCCGAAGCACGTGGTCGAGAAACTGAACGTTGCGATCGCGCAGGTGTTCACCGACCCGAAACTCATCAAGCGCCTTGATGAGCTCGGGATTACCGGCGGCAAGATGTCGCCGGCGCAGTTCACGACATTCGTCGAGAATCAGGTGAGAGACTGGTCGCCCGCGGTCAAGGCATCGGGCGCGAAGCTGAATTGACGTCCGGAGCCCGGCGCTCCGGCCTGGAAGGAGAGAGCGGCTATTCCTTCACGCGACTCATGGCGTGTCGCCGCAGTCTGAAAAGACGCGCTTTCGATCTCACGCGACCAGCTCGTCGAGCATGCCGTGCAGCAGCACGCACGCTTCGGCAAAATCCTCAATGGCCATTTTTTCTTCGGGGTTGTGACTGCCGTCGGCGTTGCGGATAAAGATCATCGAGCAGGGCACGCCTTCGTTCGCGAACACCGCGCAATCGTGACCGGCGCCGCTCGCCATGTCGGGCGCATCGATTCCCAGGCGCCGCGCAGTGCGCCGCGCGAGATCGAGGAG
>JBKJPI010000030.1:0-8190 GCA_046595235.1 Burkholderiales bacterium
GTTGATGATCTACCTCGCGAGCGAGGACGCCGGATTTATCACCGGCCAGACCTATTTGGTGAACGGCGGTATGTACTTCCACTAGGTCCACCAGGCGCTTCATTCAATCAAAAAAAGTTCGGTGAGATTCATGCCGCTCAGATATTGGCGCTTCATCGTTGCAGCGGCTTGCGTTGCCGCCGCAGCCCCGGTCGCTGCCCAACAGCCGGAGACGTATCCGCCACGCCCGGTCCGCATGATCGTGCCGAATGCCCCGGGCGGCTCTTCCGATTTCGTCGCGCGCATCGTCCAGCCGAAGATGAGCGAGCTACTGAACGTCCAGGTCGTGATCGACAATCGCGGCGGTGCCTCGGGCAATATCGGTGTCGAGGTTGCGGGGCGGTCGGCGCCCGACGGCTATACGTTGCTGCTGGGGAATGTCGGGGCCATGGCGATCAATCCGAACCTTTTTCCGAAATTCCCGTTGAATCCATTGCGCGATTTCGTCTGCATCAGCACGGTCGTCGACGTCGCCGGCGCAATGGCGATGCATCCTTCGCTGCCGGTCAACAGTCTAAAAGAGCTGGTGGAGTACGCCCGGGCACGTCCCGGCAAGCTGAGCTACGGCTCGTCGAACCCCGGCGCGGCGCAGAGTCTCGTCATGGAATACCTCAAGAACAAGAACAACATCGATATTCTGCGCGTCGATTACAAAGGCGGCGCGGGCCCGGCGACGATCGGCCTTCTGTCGGGCGAAGTACAGCTCGCCATGGCGACGGGCGCCTCCTACATCGGTCACGTGAAAGCGGGCAAGCTGAAGATGCTCGCAGTGGTGTCGCCGAAGCGGATCTCTGCAATGCCGGACGTGCCGACGATGGTCGAGCTCGGCTATCCGGAGCTCAACATCGGTTCGTGGCAGGCGCTTTACGCGCCGGCTAAAACGCCGCGGCCGATCGTGACCAAGCTGCACGACACGCTCATGAAGACGCTGCGTGACAGCGTTGTCGTAGACCGCCTCGCAGGCGGCGGTGCCGATGTCATCACCAGCAGGTCGAGCGAAGAGTGCGGCATGTTCATGAAAACACAGCTCCAGTTCTGGGGCCCGGTCATCAAACGCGCCGGCGTGACCGCGGGGTAAGCGCGAGGCCGGATGAAAGTCACTGAGCGAAAACTCGGCCGCGTCTTTCACCTCCAGCTCGAGCCGGGCGACGACTTCTTCAAAAACGTGAATCCGTTCGTGAAGGAGAAGAACATCCGCGCAGGTAATGTGTTCTTGTTTGGCGCGCTGCGCGAAATGGACATGATCACGGGCTTCAGGAGCATGAACGGCTACGACGTCGATCGACGTCATTTCGACGACTGGCGCGAGCTGGTGGGCCTCGGCAACATCACGTGGCCGGAAGCGCCGCCGGCAGCGCTGGGAGAAGGTGTCGAGTGGACCGAACCGGAGCCCTACGTGCACATCCACATGGCGGTCAGCGGTGGCCCGGGCAAGACCGGGGAGGTTCTCACCGGACACCTGTCCGACGGCATCGCCAAAGGTGGAATGTTAGTGACGGTGTACGAGCTGATTTAGCGAAGGAGCCCCTCGCGCGCCCCCGACGGGGGCGAGAGTCAGGGCGAGCGTTATCAGATAAATCGCCACTGTCGAATCTACATCACCGAGCGCACGAGGCCGCCGTCGACACGCATCGTCGTTCCAGTGATGTAGCTCGACCTGGCTGACGCCAGGAACGCCACGAGGTTCGCGAGCTCCTTCGGCTCTCCGATACGGCCCACCGCCGTTTCCGCCGCACGCTCTGTCAGTGCTTCGTCCATTGACCATCCCTTCTCCTTCGCACGTGCGGTGACGTTGGTCAGCATGCGCTCGGAGAGAATCGAGCCGGGGCAGACGTTGTTCACGAGTATCCCGTCCCGGCCCACTTCATCTGCGAGGCTTTTCGCGAACGCGATGACGCCCATGCGAGTCGCTCCCGAAAGCGCGAGCTTCGGGATCGGTTGGTACACGGTGCTCGCCAGGATGTTGATGATGCGGCCAGCGCCGCTTTTCTTTAGGTGCGGCAGCGCTTCGCGGCACATGCGCGCGAAGAAGAGGGGGGATCGCTGTACTGCGGTGGCCCATTGCTCTTCGGTCGCATCGTGTGCATCGGCGAGTGGTGGTCCTCCAGAGTTGTTGACCAGGACATCCAGTCGCCCGAAGCGATGCAGCGCCGCCGCAACGAGGTCGCGTACGGTGTCGTGCTGGTCGAGGTCGCCTGCGTAAGCGAGAACCTCGACGCCGGTTGCGCTGCGGATTTCCTGGGCCGCCTTTTCGAGCTTGGGCTGAGAACGGCTGCAGATGGCGACGTTGACGCCTTCCTCGGCGAGCGCCTGCGCGCACGCGCGGCCAAGCCCCTGGCTCGCGCCGCCCACGATCGCAACCTTTCCTTTCAGCATGAGGTCCATGAGAGACGCTCCCTGGCGTGTCAAAGAGGTCCGATTGTAGGGACCGTGTTTGCCTGGGCCCGCACAAAACTTACTGTGAATCTCGTTTCCGCCTAAAATGCGCCCCTTTTGCCTGAAAAGGGGCTCGCGCCCTTGTTCGTTTCTCCCTAATCGATGATTCGTCTCTCCCAGCTCACGCTCATACGCGGGACCAAAGTCCTGCTCGAGGGCGTGGACCTCACGCTCAACCCCGGCGACAAGATCGGCCTCATCGGCTCGAACGGCACCGGCAAGTCGAGCCTTTTTGCGCTCTTGCGAGGGGAGCTGCACGCCGACGCCGGCGAGGTCGACTATCCGGCGCGCTGGCGCCTTGCATACGTCGCGCAGGAGACGCCGGCACTCGATCGGCCGGCGCTCGAATATGCGATCGACGGCGACACGACGCTGCGCAAGCTCGAAAGCGCGCTCGAGGAGGCCGAGGCCGCCGACGACGGCATGCGCATGGGCGAGCTTCACGCGGCGATGGGCGACGCCGACGCATACACCGTGCGCTCGCGCGCGGAGCAGCTTCTGCGAGGCCTCGGGTTTTCGCACGAGCAAATGGGCCAGCCGGTCGCAAGCTTCTCCGGCGGCTGGCGCATGCGTCTCAATCTTGCGCAGGCCCTGATGTGCCCTTCGGATCTTCTTCTCCTCGACGAGCCCACGAACCACCTGGACCTCGACGCGATCATCTGGGTCGAAGACTGGTTGAAGCGATACGAAGGCACGCTCGTCATCGTTTCGCATGACCGTGATTTCCTCGACGGCGTCGTGAACGTCATCGTCCACATCGATCAGAAGAAGCTCAAACGCTACTCGGGCAATTACTCGAGCTTCGAGAGGCAGCGTGCAGCCGCGGTGGTGCTCGCGGCCGGCATGATGGAAAAGCAGGCGCGTGAGCGCGCGCACCTCGAATCGTTCATCGAGCGCTTCAGGGCCAAAGCGAGCAAGGCCAAGCAGGCGCAGAGCCGCATGAAAATGCTGGCGAAGATGGAAGAGCTCGCGCCGCTGCACGTCACGGCAGCGTTTCAGTTCGAGTTCCGCGAGCCGCTGAAGGCGCCGGATCCGCTGCTCGTTCTCGACAACGTGGACGCCGGCTACCGCGTGGATGGAAGCGACACGCTCATCGTCGGCGGCATCAAATTTGCGCTCGCGAGCGGGCAGCGCTACGGGCTCCTCGGGATCAACGGCGCGGGTAAGTCGACGTTCATCAAGACGGTCGCGGGCGAGCTCGAGCCGCTCGCAGGCACGGCGAACTTCAACAAAGGCCTCGTCGTCGGGTACTTCGCTCAGCACCAGGTCGAAATGCTGCGCGATGACGAGTCACCGCTGTGGCACCTTGCGCGCATCGCCCCCCGAATCCGCGAGCAGGAGCTGCGGAGTTTTCTCGGCGGCTTCAATTTCCCGGGCGAGATGGCGATGGGGCCGATCCGCACCTTCTCCGGCGGCGAGAAAGCGCGACTGGCGCTTGCGATGATCGTTTGGCAGCGCCCGAATCTGCTGCTCCTCGACGAGCCGACCAACCATCTCGACCTCGAGACGCGCGAGGCGCTCACGGTCGCGCTGGCGCAGTTCGAAGGCACGCTCGTGCTTGTTTCGCACGATCGGCATCTTCTGCGCGCAACGACCGACCAGTTCCTGCTCGTCGCCGATGGCAACCTCGAGCCTTTCGACGGCGACCTCGACGACTATCGCGACTGGCTGTTCAAAACCAAGCTCGGCGCGAGCGATCCGGGGACGCCCGTCCCGATGCACACTGCCGAGCGGCCGGCACAACAACCCGAAGCCAGGAAGGACGCGGTGCCGGTGGTTGTGGCGTCCGCTGCCGACCGGCGCGAGCAGAAACGTCAGCAGGCCGCAGAGCGCCAACGGCTCTCGGCGGCGCGCAAGCCGATCGAATCGCGGACGAAGCGCTTGGAAGAACAGATGGCCAAGCTGAACGCACGCAAGACCGACATCGATGCGCAACTCACCAACGGAACGATCCACGATGACGCGAACAGGGAAAAGCTCAAGAGCCTCATTCTCGACAAGGCTTACGTCGAACGCGAGCTTTCACAACTCGAAGCCGAGTGGCTCGAGCTTCAGGGGCAGCTGGAGCAGATAGAAGCGGCGACATAACGGCGGAATCAGCCGTCGGGCGACTGTGCCGCACTCACTGCGCGTCGAGACGTCCCGTTTACTTCTTCGGCGCCGGGTGAATGTTGTCCACCCAGTGCACTTCCTCCGGCTTTTCGACGACGGGAATGTCGAGGTTCACCACCACCGGTTCCTGGCCACTGCGCACCAGCACGCACGAGAGCGGCTCGTCGTCGTTCGCGTTGATTTCCTGGTGCGGCACATACGGCGGCACATAGATAAAGTCTCCGGGTCCCGCCTCGGCCACGAACTCGAGCTTGTCACCCCAGCGCATACGTGCGCGTCCGCTCACGACGTAGATGACGCTTTCGACAGGGCCGTGATGGTGTGCGCCCGTCTTCGCTTTCGGGTGAATCACCACCGTGCCGGCCCACAGCTTTTCAGCGCCTGCCGTCGCGTGCGTGATCGCCGCAGCGCGGTTCATTCCAGGCGTCTGAGCCGTGTTCGTGTCGAGCTCGTTACCGTGCACGACACGCACGCCGTGAAACTTCCATTGAGAAATGTTTTCCATGAAGCCTCGCGTCAGTGGCAGTGGTAGGACACAGATCCGTGGCGGTGGCATCCGAACTGATCGCGCTGCGGCTGCGGCACAGCAGCGCTGTGCGTTTCATGTGCGGGGCGGTTCGCATCAGCGAGACGTGATTCGACGCTGTCGAGGGTCGCGTAAACCAGACCGCCGGCGATGCTGCAAATGAAAAGTGCTGCAGCAATGAGGAATGAAATCGACTTCATCACGGACCCCTTTGAAACGCGGATATCTATTATGCCTGCGTCGGCGCTTTCAACGGCTCCGGCTCGATCGTGACGCTTTCATGTTCGTTCGAGAACCAGATCTGGCGTTCCTGAATGGTGCAGGTGAGACGCATATTCCGATCGGCGAGCTTCGCGAGCTCGCGCGTTTCGGGCGGAAGTCTCAGCACCGAGAGATTGCGGACTTTCGCGAGACTGTCGCCGACCTGGCCCCACCATACCCGGGGCGCCTGTGCGCCGTAGCTGTAAACGAAGACCTGATCGGAACGGCCGCAGGCTTTGCGTATGCGCTTTTCATCGGGCTGCCCGACGTCGACCCACGTTCTGATGGCGCCCGTCAGGTCCCGGTCCCAGATGTCCGGCTCGTCGTCCGTGCTGAGCCCTTTCCCGAAGGCAAGCGCTCCGCTGGCGTGGATGGCGAATGCAAGCAACCTCACCATCATG
Organism: Burkholderiales bacterium; assembly: GCA_046595235.1. Taxonomy (GTDB): domain Bacteria; phylum Pseudomonadota; class Gammaproteobacteria; order Burkholderiales; family SG8-41; genus JAQGMV01. The sequence continues at coordinate 5,776 of JBKJPI010000030.1, forward strand.
CGCTCGTCGGTTTCGGAAGGATGGCGCGCCACCGTCAGTGCGTGCTCGTGGTAGTAGCCGCGGTCCATATCCGAAATCTGCAGGGCGGCTTTGCATATGGTCGCTTTCAGAGCCATGTCATGTTTACGCTGAACGCGCGTTTCGCCCTGCAGGGCGGCGGCGGGAATGAACGTATAATCCGCCGATCACGGAGGCAAGGATGGCAGCTGAAAAAGAATCTTCGCGCGAGGCGCGCCCACTGCGGGTTCTGATTGCCGACGACAACAGGGACGCAGCCGATATGCTTGCCATGAATCTCAAGTCGCCCCGACTCGACGTTTCGGTGGTGACCAGCGGCAAGGCCGCGCTCCAGTCGGCGCACAAATCAGTGCCCGATGTGGTGATACTCGATATCGGGATGGAAAATCCGAATGGATACGACGTCGCGCGCTCGCTGCGCCGGGAGTTTGCGGCGCAAAGAATGTTGATCGTCGCCGTAACCGGATGGGCTGGTGAAGGGAACCGTCAGCGCGCGATGGACGCAGGCTTCGATCACCACTTCGTCAAACCGGTCACGACCGCAGAGCTCGTTACGACCATCGAGAAGTGGTCTGAAGTATCGGACTGAAGCTCAAGGCGTAGGTTGCTGTCGCTGAAGCCATGATGAGTTCTCCCTGACGTGCGTGGCATGGACTGACGTTCATACCATGCGGTCGGATAAGTTTATCGCTTGTGTCCTCACCGTGCACATCCGGATAGGCGCCTCGCCCGTATCGATTATACGGACGCCGCTGTTGCAAGCCTGCAGCACGAGGCTGAAATCCGAATCACCCCACGAGGAGCACGAGTATGAAACTGAAATCTGGCATTGCCGCTGCCGCCGTGACCATGGCCTTTGCGGCCAGCGTCGCATTTGCGCAGGTTACCGTCGGTGGCGCCGCGATGTACGCGAGCAAGGACATCATCGATAACGCCGTCAACTCGAAAGATCACACGACGCTGGTGGCAGCTGTAAAAGCAGCGGGTCTCGTCGAAACACTGAAAGGGCCCGGCCCGTTCACCGTATTCGCGCCGACGAACGCCGCGTTCTCGGCACTGCCGGCTGGCGCCGTCGATTCGCTTCTCAAGCCCGAGAGCAAGGACATGCTTACGGATGTTCTGACCTATCACGTCGTTCCCGGCAGGCTCGACGCCGCAGCGCTCAAGAAGCAGATCGGTAACGGTCAGGGCATGCTGAAAACGGTTAAAGGCGACACGCTGACGGCAACAGCGAAAGGCAACGTCATCACGCTCACCGATGCCAAAGGCGGACAATCGAAAGTCACTATTGCGGACGTCTACCAGTCGAACGGCGTCATCCACGTCGTCGATCGTGTACTGATGCCCTGAATCCTGCCGATTGCAGGTAAGCCGTAGAACAAAGAAGCCCGGACGTCCGGGCTTCTTTGTTTACGCTCATGGCGTTGCGAGCGTATCGAATTTATTCCAATGATGCCTAGGAGCCGCCGCAGCACATGGCAAGCAGAGAATTCGAAGCGATGAATGCGGGCACTCCTGTGCCTCTGTGGATGAAGCTATCGGTCGCTGCGTTTACCGCGGTCCTGGTGCCGGTGTACTGGCTGCGCCATGGTCCCACGAACTTTCTCTGGATCTCCGACATCGCGTGGTTCGCCACGGTCATCATTCTCTGGCGCAATAGCCGGCTCCTCAACAGCATGATGCTGATCGGCGCGATGCTATTCGAGCTTTACTGGAATCTGGCATTTCTGGTTCAGCTTTCCACCGGGTTACGGCTTGGCGGCGTCACCGACTACATGTTCGATCCGGCCCTTCCGCTCTGGCTGCGGTCACTCTCGCTCTTTCACGTGCCGCTGCCGTTCATCTGGACATGGCTCTTCTTCAAATGGGGCTACGATCGCCGCGCCTTATGGGTCCAGACCGCGTTTCTCGTCCCGATCGTGCTGCTCACGTATCTCATCACCGACCCGGACAAGAACATCAACTGGGTGCACAGTCCTCACGTCATGGGCTGGGACTGGATGTCCGGTGCCGCATGGGTCGTGCTGTACCTGATACTGGTGCCGACCGTGGTCTACTGGCCGCTCAGCAGGTTATTCGAGCGCGTCGATCGATCCCGGGGCCGTTCCAGCGGGCGACACCGGGATGCGAAGACGCCCTAGTCGGCGGCATGGCATGAGACTGGGCTTACGCCGGTGCGAACATCGGCACGGAAAAGCCGCCTGCGCTTTTCTTGAACACGACTTTGACTTTCTGCCCGATTTTGATCGTGTCGAGGTCAGTGTCCACGATGTTGGTCATCATGCTGACGCCTTCAGTGAGCGTCACATATGCGATGCAATACGGAACCGGGCCGCCGCGGCGCGTGACGCTGTAGGTGTAGATCTCACCCGTGCCTTTCGCCTGCACCCATGACAC
>JBKJPI010000039.1:0-2611 GCA_046595235.1 Burkholderiales bacterium
CTGACGGGCGCTCCGCTCGAACGCATAGTTGGGCGTCATTTTCCGAAGTAGGTGATAGAGCCCAATTGGTTAACCATATGCTCCATATAAACGAACTCCTTTTCGCGTTGCGCCGCGGGAAGTGACTGCGTCGCTTTTCGCATCGCGGGACTAAGAACGCGTACGTATCCCGCGCCGTTCGAAGCAGTGTAAGTCACGTAAGCGCCAGACTCCTGCCGAGTCATTGGGAGGTTGTTGCGGCTAGCCCAGACGTAGCCCGCGGCAACACGGACAATCTTTACCTCAAATTCCCTCGCGCGAGTCGGCGGAACTACAGATGTTTGAGAAGCTCCTTCGCGCACCTCAATTTTCAGCGACGGTGTGCCTTCGAACTCGACGTCCGCTGCTCGAACCAACGATGTCGCTAGAGTCAGAATCAGGACGAGAACGGAACATTGCACGGTGAGTCTCATGACGCCCAACGTGGCGTTGAGCGGGCGCCGAGGAGCGCCAGCGACGAGGGCACCCGGCAGCGTCGCTGACGGGCGCTCCGCTCGAGAGCTATCGTCAAATGTTGTGTATGGCGGACATGATCAGGCGGCGGCTTTCTGCTGCTGATTGTGGTTGTCCTGTTTGATGCCATCGACGAACTGCACGCCGCTGATCACCTGCGCGAGCCAGTCGAATCCCTTGATGCGCCGGAACGAGCTCTCGGCACAGGTTGCGAGCTTGAACAGCATCGACAACAGCGAAGCTCTCGAGAATGCACCCTTGACTCGCTTGGTGCGATGCCGAATCGTGGCGAAGGTCGATTCGATCACGTTGGATGTGCGCAGGTGAACCCAGTGCTCGGCCGGAAAGTCATAAAACGTCATCAGCGCCTCACCATCCTTGGCCAGGCACTGCGCAGCCTTCGGATACTTCGCACCATAGGTCGTGATGAACGCCTCGAGCGCCTTGTTCGCCTCGGCACGGCTCTCTGCCATCCAGATCGCCTGCAACCCCGCTTTGGCTTTCGCCTGCACTGAGCGCGGCAGGTAGTTCAGCACATTGGCCATCTTATGCACCCAGCAGCGTTGAGTCCGCGTGCTCGGGAACACTTCGTCAATGGCTGCCCAGAATCCCAGCGCGCCGTCACCGATCGCGACCTTCGGCGCGACCAGACCGCGTGCCTTGAGTCCGATCAGCACCTCGCGCCAGCTTTGCTTCGATTCACGCACGCCGTCTTCGATCGCCAGGAAACGCTTCTTTCCCCGCTCATTGACGCCGACCACGATCAATGCGCACAGCTTCTGATCCTCGGCGCGGATGCCCGAGTAGATCCCATCGACCCACAGATACACCCAGCGCTCCTTGGACAGGTCCGCTTTCCCCCAGGCGGCATACTCGTCGGCCCAGCGGCGCTTGAGCTTGCCCACGACCGCCCCGGACAGATTGGCGACATCCTTGCCGACCAGAGCTTCCAGAGCGGGGCCGGTATCGGCCTGAGAGATTCCACGTAAATACAGCCATGGCAGCACGGCGTCGATCGACTTCGCGCGCCGCACATAGGTCGGCACAAGCTTCGATTCGAAGCGCAGGCCCTGGCCCGTGCGATCGCGCACCCGCGGCACCGTCACCGAAACCGGGCCGATGCCCGTCACGATCGAGCGCGCGGGCAGATAGCCATTCCTCACCAGCGCACAGCGCCCGGCGCTGTCGCGATGCTCGGCAAAGCGACTCAGGAAATCAGCGCACTCGGCGTTCACAGCGGCTTGAAGCAAGTCCACAGCTTTCTCTCGAAGCAGTTCAGTCAATGGGTCGCACAGCGCACTTTGACTTCCAATCGAAACAACCCTATCGTCATTCATGGTGGTGGTGGGTCCCTCTACTGAAACGTTGGTCTCGACAACCTCATTTCAGCACGCATCCACCGCCGCCTTCAAATTCCGCTCATACACAACATTCAGTTATAGCTCTCCGCTCGAACGCATGGTTGGGCGTCATTCGTTTTCCTGCAGGATTCTGACCTTCTTAACGATTGCCTCGAAGATCAGATATTCGTGACCTTTCACGGTGTCCCAGTTAATGCCGATATCTCGAAACGCAGGATCAGAACCGATTTCCATATACGTTCGGTGGTTACTCAGTTTGAATAATGCTCCCTCGGCCTTATCGAGGAGTGGCTGATAATCTGAGATATTAAGCTCAGCCAACCGATCGACGAGGTCATGAGCCAAGTCGTTACGATGCTTCCTCAAGCCTTGAATAGCCAACACATCATCTGAATCGAGCGCCTGCATGAAATCCCGCAGGTATAGAAGACATGCCTCAAACTCGTTCTTGTGCCGCGACAGGACATCGGTCTCGTAGGACTTAAAGGGCAGGCCGTCACCGAAGGTTGTGTTCGAGTAAAACGCCTTAATTGGCGCGACGATTACCTTTTTCATGAGCTCGTGGGCAAGCAAGACAAACCCGGCGTACGTGAGCGAGCGCGTTAACGCATTCTCTGTAAGTTCCGCGATGTCTCTCATCTCATGCGCGGTGCTATGACGCCCAACGATTGCGTTCAGCGGAGGGCCGCTTGCGGCCCGTCCGCAGCAACGGATGGTTGGGCAACAGTACCGGGCAAAGCGCCACGACGACATTGCAT